>DAOVRZ010000053.1:0-35679 GCA_030627905.1 Halanaerobiales bacterium | reverse complement strand
CTAAAAACATTAAGCAAAGTTTTTTATTTCTAAATGTAAAAATATTGATTTAATGAAAAAATCTACACATATAAAATAATGTCTATATTTTAGAATATATATTTTGAAATATAGGGTTTAATTAAGCTATGCTGCACTAGTCATCCAGCAAGTGCCGTAACCCATATTGACAGCAGCAAGCAAAAGGTTTTCTATAGCAGCACCTATATTTTGAATGCCTGGCGCAGGTCTTAAGAGATCATGGATTTGTTCTGTAGATGCACCTGTTTCTTTTAAGATAGCGAGCCCTGTAGCTGGATAAGGGCCAGCATAAACTAATACGATGACTGGGGCATTTCTAAAAAGAGTTGCATATTTCAAATATTTAGTAAAAGATTTTTTCAGATTTTCATCTTGTGTTTTATTAGCAATTTCACTATTTTTTTCTTCAACTATTTTAGCCAATTGCTCAATTTTTTCTTTGTTTTTAACGATAACAAAATGCCAGTTTTGAACATGTTTGCCTGAAGGAGCATATGTAGCGGCTTCAATCATTTTCTTAAGATCTTCCATAGGAATATCTTGATCTTTAAATTTTCTTACACTATGTCTTTTGTAAATGAAATCTAAATTACTCAATTTATATAACCTCCTAATCCTTTGCTATTATCTTCTGTGCCTAGTGTACACTATTTATTCTCATATTACAATGTAAGAGTTTTCTTTTTTGTTCCAAAAAGCAGGATAAAAATAATTTCAGATAGAAGAGATACTATTAGATGAGAATATAGAATAGTTATTTTTAAGTGTAAAATTCAAGGAATTTTACAGTAACATATGAATATTTTTTTAAAAAATAGAGTTACTTTTATTGACGACTAAAAATTTAGGAGGTTAAAAGATGATAGGAATTATTTGTGATTCTATGGCAGATGCACCGAAAGAAATAATCAAAAAGCATTCTATAGAAGTTGTTCCTGGTTTAGTAGTGTTAGGTGATGAGACTTATAAGGATGGTGTAGAAATAGGTGAAGAAAAAGTTGTGGAATTTATGAAAACTAAAATACCAAAAACGTCTCTTCCACTATATAGTGATATTAAAGATTCATTTATGAAGCTAATTGATAACGGCTGTGATGAAATTATCGCTATAAACATTTCGAATGGTCTTAGTGGAACACATGGGATTTTCAAAATGATAGCTAATGAGTTAAAAGATCAATTTAAAAACATTAAAATAGAAGTTATCGATTCGTTAAGTGTAGGCATAGGTTCTGGTTTGTTAATTTACAAGGCAGCCAAACTGGTTGAGGAAAAAATGGATTTCGAAACAATTGTAGAAACGTTAAAAGATTATTTACAGAATAAAATAAAGGTTTTTTATACGATACCGACTTTGAAATTTTTGAAAGCTGGTGGAAGAATCGGAAGAGTTTCTGCAACTATAGGTGAAATACTCAATATTAAGCCAGTTATTTCAGTGGGTAAAGATGGCGTATACCATACTGTAGCTAAGTCTCGTGGGATGAAAAAATCTGTTAGTGATATGATTGGAAAGTTTAAGGAGTTTATACATGAAAAAGAGGTAGAAGTAGTGTCTATAGCTAGAACAGGAGATGCGGAAGCAACACTAAATTCTGTTAACAGAATAATTGAGGAAGTTAAAAAACTGAACGTCACCGATATGTTTGTAGATAAAATCAATGCATCACTTCTAGTGCATACAGGGATAGGGTTAGTTGGAATTGCTGTTCTGGTAAAATAAGGAGGCAGGATCTAGCTTAAATTTATGCGCAAGAAAAATTATTTTAGATTGATATATATTTTTCTTGCATTCTGGTTTAAAACGTGATAGGATAGATTTTGTTGAGCGCCCGTAGCTCAATTGGATAGAGTAACTGACTACGAATCAGGAGGTTGGAGGTTCGAGTCCTCCCGGGCGCGCCACTTAATTTAATAGTTATATGTATAAGGCATGGAGAGGTGTCCGAGTGGCTTAAGGGGCGCGCCTGGAAAGCGCGTGTAGGCATCGTCTACCGAGGGTTCAAATCCCTCCCTCTCCGCCATAAAACCATACTAATATTAAGGTCCTTTATAGAGGGCCTTTTTTATTTGTGGTTTTTGTTTTTATAAAACTTAATAATAATTATAAATATACGTAAAGGAATTTTAAAATATTAATTGAATTATATTTATAAGCTTTATTTTTGTTCGAACCCGAAACAAATAAAATAAGAAAGGAGACATTATATGTTTAAGAAATTGAAAAATTCAATTAATTTTAAAATTGCATTTCCTGTGTTTTTAATTTTATGTTTACTGATTTTGGTTATAGGCATATTTGTGTATCGAAATGAGGTAAGTATCCTAGAAAGTAATATTTGGGAAGAGGCTCAATCTTCGATTGAGAAGATTAAAGAGTTACAAAAAGAAACAATAGAGGTTGAAGAAAATATATTTCAACTTAATAACGATAGTGCAATTGCTATAACAAAATTAATTGCTCGAATGATTAAAAATGATCCAGCATTATTGGAGACAAAAGCTCTAATTGAATTAGTAAAGGAGATAAGTTATATAGATGAGGTACATATTGTTGCTAAAGACGGAATATTAACTTATAGCTCTGAATCTGAATTTATCGGTTTTGATTTTAACTCCTCGGAACAAACAAAACCTTTCTTAAAAGGTATTTATGATTCTAATTTTTTTCTGGCACAGAATCCTCAATCTAGAGGTACTGACGGATCCTTATTTCAATATATTGGAGTGGGTCGTTTAGATGAACCAGGGATTGTGCAGATTGGTATTTCACCTGAATCTGTTGCCAAGATTATTAAAAGAAATAATTTACAAAGTATAGTTGAAAGAAATTATTTTGGTTCAGTAGTGCCGTGGATTTCAGATAAGAATGGAATATTAACTTATCATAAAGATCAAAGTTTTGTGGGAGCAGATCTTAAAAAAATGGGGATATATGATAGAATTTATGGTCAGGAAGATGGGATATTTGATTATAAAAAAGACGGAAACCATCGCTTAGTTGCCTTTGTTAAAATAGGTGAAGAATATTTTGGTGTAGCAGGAAATATTGACCAGGCTATTCTTCCTGCAAAGGATAGTATAAACTTTTTCAAATTCATTGCTATAATTGGATTAATTGTGACCATAGTTATAATATACTTTGTTGTCTTATTGTTTGTTGGTAAACCGATTTTAAAATTACGTCAGGCAGCAGAGAAGATTGCTGCTGGTGATTTGACACAAAATATTGAGATTGATTCTAATGATGAAATTGGAGAATTAGCAAAAAACTTTAACCTTATGGCTCAAAGTTTACGAGAGTTAATTGAAAAGGTTATTCAGACATCATCAAAAGTAATTGCGAATAGTCAAGAATTATCTACTATTACAACGGAAGGCGCTGATACTGCAGAACAAGTTGCCTCTACTATTGAGGGACTAGCTCTAGTTGCATCCAGTCAGGCTGAAGATACTCAAAATGGAGCAGATGTTGTACAGGATATGGCTGAATCTTTTGGTGTAATAATCAAACAAACAGATGAGGTATTGAATTCAGTTGCTCAGGCAGATGAACTGAGTGATGAGGGGTTGGAAGTGGTTAAAGACCAAATACAGAAGATGGTCAATAATAAAGATGCAACTAATAAAGTTGGAGAGATTGTAAAAGGTTTGGCAAAACATGCAGAAAATGTTGTAAAGATTGTAAACACAATTCAAGCGATTTCTAATCAAACTAATCTTTTGGCATTAAATGCAGCTATTGAAGCAGCTAGAGCTGGTGAACATGGCAGAGGATTTTCTGTTGTTGCAGATGAAGTTCGGAGTTTAGCTGAAGAGACCGGTGAAGCTACTACTCAAGTTGCAGAAATAATTAATTTCGTTAAGTCAGATATTGAAGCAGCAGTTATTGAAATGGAAAGAGCTGATGAAGCTGTAAGAACTCAGGAAGAGGCTGTTGAGAATACAAATAATGTTTTCCGTCAAATTGATGATATGGTGAAATTGATTGCACGAAAAGTTGAAGAAATATCTAAAGAGAATCAAAGTAATGTAAAGCATATAGATGAGATGGTACAAACGATTCAAAACTTAAGTGCCAGTGCTGAAGAATCTGCTGCTAGTGCTGAAGAGGCTTCTGCATCTACAGAAGAACAGTCAGCAGC
This sequence comes from Halanaerobiales bacterium, assembly GCA_030627905.1. Taxonomy (GTDB): domain Bacteria; phylum Bacillota; class Halanaerobiia; order DY22613; family DY22613; genus JAGMES01. The sequence continues at coordinate 31,513 of DAOVRZ010000053.1, read as the reverse complement.
AATTGAACAAATTTCTGTTTCTGCTGATGAGTTAGCAAAATTTGCTAAAGAACTTCAGGAAGTGGTAGCAAAATTCACAATAGAATAAGATTCTTTTGAGACTATGCTCTAAATTTTAGGCATAGTCTTTTTTTGAGTGTTCGTGAATAATATGATTATTTTCTGGATAAAATTTTATTTAGAAAAAGAGTTGACTCAAAAGCAATTTTGTAGTAAAATAAATTCTGTCGAGAAAAACAATTAAATATTGAGAGTTAAGAATTATAATTCTTAACTATTAATTCTTAACTCTTAATTAATGACGTGCGCCCGTAGCTCAATCGGATAGAGTAACTGACTACGAATCAGGAGGTTGGAGGTTCGAGTCCTCCCGGGCGCGCCATTTTATTTTTTAGAGAGTTGATTATAAATGCATCAAACTACAGAAGATGACTATAAACAGGTACATTTAAGATGGATGTACGAAGCTATTGAAGAAGCAAAAAAAGCATATGCCATAGAAGAAGTGCCAATTGGGGCAGTTGTTATTAAAGATGGCGAAGTGGTAGGACGAGGCTTTAATTTACGAGAAAGAGATCATGACCCAACTGCACATGCTGAAGTTATTGCTATTCGAGAGGCAAGCAGACGTTTGGGTGGCTGGCGATTGACAGGTTGTGATTTGTATGTTACAATTGAGCCGTGTCCGATGTGTGCTGGGGCTATACTGAATGCCCGCATTGATCGGGTTTTTTATGGCGGAAAAGATCCCAAAGCTGGCTGTGCTGGCAGTCTAATGAATCTTCTCGAAGATGGGAGATTTAATCATCAGACTGAAGTATATCCTGGATTGTTAGAAGAAGAATGCGCTGAACTTATGCGTAGCTTTTTTAGAAGATTAAGAAAATAATTTTTTGGAGAGGTGGGTGAGTTCGGCTGAAACCGCTCGACTCGAAATCGAGTAGACGCCCAAAAGCGTCTCGCGGGTTCGAATCCCGCCCTCTCCGCCATAAAGCTATGAGTACTAAGGGTTTCTGGGGATTTGCCAGAGTCCTTTTTTGTTTTTTGCAGAGAATAACACAAACTGTCGCTGAATTGTTGCCTTAAAGAATCCGAATTTGGTTGGTTTTTTTGTCGGGCAAACAATTGCTTCAATCTTTCAAAGGAGATTTCTTTTTGTTTGTGTCCGAGAACTTACGAAAGTCATTTAAATACAATAATGTATATTACTTATACTTGGATTATTGCTAAGTTTTTAGGAAAAGGGTAGAGTTGCTAAAGTAAAAAGGTGTGAAATTTAAATATATAAAGAGGATTTGTTTCAGTTTTCGTGAATAGATATATACACTTGAAGAATTTTAAGGTAAAAAAATATACTAAAATAGTAAAAAGGGAGAATAACTATGGGTCAGCCATTAGAATGTAATTTTGCAATTAAACTCAGAAAAGCTGAAGATCCTTATAAAAACACTATAAATACTATACTTAAAGCTGGTTATAGGGTGTATATGTTTAACGCTCCCTTAGAATTTTATGATTCTGATATGAATATTGTTGGAAAAATACAGATTAAAGAAGTTTCTGTGAAATACTTAAAAAATATAAATAAAAATGATATAAAAGGTTCTATTTTTAATAATTTAGTAGAGTTTAAAAATTGGTATGTTTCAAATTATAATGACGATATTATTACGATTGTTCGATTTGAGGTGTTATAAATGATTTTAAGCGATAGAGACATAAAAAAATATATAAGAGAAGGAGTAATAGGTATTATTCCTTTTATTGAAAAAAATATAAAAGCTTCTTCTGTTGATCTAACTTTAAACAATACAGTAAAAGTTTGCAAAAGTGAAAAAGTTGATTTATTGGCTTTAGATGACCAAAGCTATGAAAATATTGATATCAGTGATGGGTTTTGGTTAGAACCAGGAAAAATAGTTTTAGGTAGTTGTAATGAAATAATTTCTGTCCCCGAGAACATGTGTTTAACTATTCATAATAGAAGTAGTTTTGCAAGAGCAGGTATTGATGTAAGTGCTTCTTCTTATGCCAACCTAGGTTACAGAGGAACATTACCTCTAGCTATATATAACAGGAGTAGTTCATCAATTAAATTAGTAGCTAATATGCGAATATGTCAAGTTACGTTTAATTTATTAACTTCAACTGCCGAAAATCCTTATAATAAGCAAACTGATCAAAAATACCATAATGAAAAAGGAATATCTATTGCAAAATTACATTTGGATGATGAAATACGAAAATATATAGAGAGTAAAGGTTTGGATAACACTAAATCTGATTATCTGCTTGACCTCAGTAAATATCTTGACAAGCAGATAAAAGAATCTTCAAAGAAAATAGTATCAAAAATTGAAGAAAGATTTGGTGAAGCAGATGAAGTATGATTCCCGTTTTGTAAAAAAAGCCATAAAAGAAAGACTTATAGAAGAGAGTCTTAATGAATATGCATTAAATCAACCTCTTACATCAAAAGCAGAAAGTGAAATTAAAGAGATTTCTAGAAAACTCAGAATTAATCGATGACCAAGTAGATGATGTTTTTAACGGTTTAAACAAACGAGTCCGGTGGGACAAACTTCTGAATAATGTGCGTTTTCGTACTTTTTTATCTGGGATTGTTAACTTTATTGTGATGAATGGTTATTTTATAGTTGTAAGTGATGAGTCAAAAAAGAAACATCAATAGAGCCATGTTGGTAGTTCTACTAAAGGGGACAGTAAGTGCAATTTCCTTTAGTAGAGATGAAGAAAGTTTTCTATTGGTTTAATAGCATTAGTTGTGATACTTAAACGGTAAGTTGTAGAGAAAAGTAAAATACATAGTTCTGGATCAAATCTGACTAACTTTCCGGAAGATTCCCTTAAATAATGCAGGAAAAAAGGGGGATTGAGGGAGAAGATTAAGGTTAAAATTTAATAATTTGATTGGGGGTATTTATTTTGCAAGGAAAAGTAAATCATGATGCCATTTTGCTTGGATTTGGACATGGATATCTAAGTATTTCAGAACGTATTGTCTTTGAGGCAAAAAAAATGAGAAAAGAGATTAATTCAATTAATGGTATGGATTTTCCAAGAATTCATATTGTTGACCATGATTATGATTCTGAAAAGAACATTGTGCACTTAAAGGAAAATGAATTTGTTATTAAAGTTTATGGTATAGAAAAAGTACGATGTCAATGTGATGATATACAATCAAATAATATCATTAGGGAATTAAAAAAAGTGATTCTAGAAAACATCACACAATTTAATCAGGAATAATTGGTGTTCACCAAACTGAAATTGAGTAGACGCTGAAAAGTGTCTCGCGGGTTTGGAGCTGGCCCTCTCCGCCATAATATATGAGTATGAAAGACTTTTGGAATTGTCGCCAGAAGTCCTTTTTTGATTTTTGGTAGAGTAAATACAAATTGTCGCCGAATGGATCTGAAATATGGGTATATAACTGGCACAGATGTCTTTGATAAGAATGTAATAAGCTATCACCTGGGTTTGAGCTGTAAGGCAGAAGATGCCTGTCGGGTATTAAAAATTGTCTCAATATATTCAATAACATATACTCGAAAGTTATTTAACTCTACAGTACTGTAGAGTTAAATAAAAAATATTATATTAGGGGAAACTAATTGTCAATGGAAATTCAAAAAAGGGTAAAATTTTATTACGTTGAATAAAATAAAGTACATCACTACGTTTAAATCGATAATTAAGGAGTTAATGTTATGTATGATATTGCAATTGTGGGTGCCGGGCTAGCGGGAGCCACTCTAGCTCGGAGGATTGGTAAAAGATATAAAGTTTTACTGGTTGATCGCTGACCATTGGCTAAAAAATTTACAAAAGGTTCTATAGTGAAAAGCTGTGGTGGTCTTTTAGCCCCAGATGCTCAGAAAATACTGGCTCAAATGGGGATTGGTTTGCCTAAAAGAATATTAACTGGACCGCAGATCTTCACTGTTAGAACTTTTGATTTTCATAATAATCTTGAACGTTATTATCAGAGGTTTTATTTTAATATTGATCGGGAGGGGTTTGATCGCTGGTTAGTTTCATTAATTCCTGATTCCGTAGATTTATATACCAACTGCCTTTTTAAATCTCTAAAAAGAGATAAGGATGGTTTTAAAATAAACCTGATAAAAGATAGCAGAGAAATAGTGGAAGAGGTAAAGATGGTTATAGGAGCTGATGGTGGACTTTCAAAAATCCGTAAAGAAGCTTTTCCTGAACAACCCTGCCCTCGGAAATATATTTCTATTCAGGAATGGTATGAGACAAAAGAGATTTTGCCCTACTTTACAGCTATCTTTGATCCAGAAATAACTGATTTTTATTCTTGGACGATACCTAAAGAGAATCATATGATAGTTGGAGCAGCGTTGGAACAGGGAAAAGGGGCTATAGAGAAATTTGACCTTCTCAAAAGTAAATTGGCAAGAAAAGGGTTCGATTTAGGTAAAAGGATAAGCAAAGAAGGAGCCTTTATTTATAGACCAGTAACAAATGGGCAAATTTTTATAGGGAGAGATGGAATTGGTTTAATTGGTGAGGCAGCAGGTTGGATTAGTCCAAGTTCTGCTGAAGGTCTTAGCTATGCTATGAAAACTGGGATGATAGCCGGGGAAATTCTAAATAATAATCGTGAAAAGTTTTTTGCTCTATATGCAAAAGAGAGTAGAAAGCTCAGGTTAAATATTTGGCTTAAAAATTTGAAAGCTCCTTTTATGTATAATAATTTCTTAAGAAAATGGGTTATGCGAACAGGTTTACAGAGTCTGAATATGTTAATATCAGACAAATAATGCAGGTAAAATAGAAATAGATGAAGAAGATTGAGGCTAAGATAATTAAATAATCTGACTGGGGGTTTTTATTTTGCGAGAAAAAGTGAATCATGATGCCATTTTAGTTGGGTTTGGACATGGATATCTTAATATTGCAGAACGTATTGTTTCAGAGGCAAAACAACTGCGTAGAGAGATTAATTCAACTCATGGTTTAGATTTTCCAAGAATTCATATTATTGATCATGACTATGATTCTGAAAGGAATAATGTACAATTGGAGGAAAATGAATTTGTTATTAAAGTTTATGGTGCAGAAAAAGTACGATGTCAATGTGATGAAATGCAATCAAATAAAATCATTAAGGAATTAAAAAAGTAATTTTAGAAAATATCACAGAAATTAACAAGGAATAATTGGTTTCCATCAAACTGAAATTGAGTAGACGTTCAAAAGTGTCTCGCTGGTTCGAATCCCGCCCTCTCCGCCATAATACATGAATGTTAAGGATTTCTGGGAATTTGCCAGAAGTCCTTTTTTAATATAACCAAGCAAGGTGTTGTTGACAATAAAATAAATGCATGATATATTATGAATGAACAATTCATTCATAGGAGGTCATTATGGCAAATCAACGTTTAAAAGCAGTTTATGCTGCAGCCAGTTTTTTATTCATAAAAAAGGGTTATGCAAATACACAGGTTTCACAAATTGCAGAGCAAGCAAATATAGCAACAGGTACAATATACAACCTTTTTAAAGGTAAAAAATCTATACTTCATTTTGTTTTAGTATGTACTTTTGATAAAAATTATTTGAATGGAGATATTAAGCTTCCAATAAAAGAAATCGATACTGAGTTAATTATACAGAATCTGTCCCAGATAGTAGAGGAATTATTCTTAAAAATTGAGAAAAGAACGGAAGATGGTGAACCGGTACAATCATTTGCTGATTTGCTATCTACCCTGTTTGATTATGTTGCGAACTATCATGTGGCATTTAGTATAATTAATGATAATAGACCCGTTTTATATGAAATAGAAGAGAAGTATAGACAATATGTTAACCATCTATATAAAGTAATTGAGGAGAATCTATTGCATTATATTAAAAAGGGAGAGGTTAGAAACGTAGAATTGCCTAAGTTGCATATACGTAACATTCTAGAAGGTATTACATGGTGGGGAATGTATCTTCCTTATCAAGCTCCTGATATGAATCTACCTGTTTCTAAAACTAAGGATATTGCCCTTGATATTTTGAAGCATGCATATATGAAAAAGCCGGAATAATTAATTTTAGTACGCTTTAGTAGCGTACTAAAAATATAACGTTCAATGAATGAATTATTCATTCATACCATCGTAAGGAGGAAAAAAATGAAAAAAAGAATAAAACCACTTAGAAACGTTTTGTCTTTTGGGAAACCGTATAAAATATGGCTATTTATATGCCTTGCTTTTAGTTTACTGAGCGTTGCAACTAACATAGCGATTCCAATTGTGTCTAAAAATTTTGTAGATATGATCGCAGTTAGAAATACTACTGAAGAATTTTCTAAATATATAGTTTTCTTGATAATACTTTTATTCGCAGGAACTTTAAATATTTATATGAGGAAACTTTCTACATCTAGATTTACAGCATATACAATGGAAAACTTAAGAAATAATATGGCAGAGCATATACAGAACCTTCCTTTTAAGTATATCAAAAAACATCACAGCGGAGACTTGGCATCCAGGGTAAATGACGATATTGAGTTGATTAGAAAGCTTTTAATTGTGTTATCAGATTTCATATATCAACCATTGATATTTATTTGTGCCGTTATCTACGGATTAATTCTTAGTTGGAAATTACTTTTAACAACAGTGATTGTATTAGCAGTAGCAATTGGTTTAAATAATATCGCTTCTAAACCATTAAATAAGTTTTCTAGCAAGCTACAGAAACAATTTGGTAAGGCTAATTCATTGATTCAAGATACAGTAAGAGGTATTTATATTGTAAAGTCATTTAATCTAAAGAAAAAGCTACAAAGTAGTTACCAATCTAAGCAAAATCAAGCATATGATATGGAGATGGAAATAGCAAAGCGTAGGTTATATATTATGACCATAAAAACATTATTACTTGTGGTTCCAATACAAGTTATAAACTTATATGGTGGCAGATTGACTTTTGTTGGTGAAATGACCATTGGAGAATTTACTGCATTTCTTGCTATAATTAACTATTTAACTGCACCTGTGAATGAACTAATTGGTTTAATAAGCAATGTCAAGGTTGCAAAGGGTGGAGCAGAAAGAATATATGAAATATTGAGTTACCCAATTGAAGAAACTTGTGCAGATAAAGATGGCTTTAATAAAAAAGACAATATATCAGTTGAATTTAATAATGTTTTCTTTTCATATGATGGTAAGAATTCTGTTTTAACTGATATAAATTTCAAATTACATAAGAACAAAACAATAGCATTGGTTGGATTAAGTGGAGGAGGAAAGAGTACAATTCTTAATCTTCTATGTGGTTTTTATAATATAAACGAGGGAGAAATAAAAGTATTTGGTAATGATGTTAATAAAATTGATTTAGGGGTATTACGATCTCAGATATCTATGGTAACACAGGTTACACATATCTACCCTACAACTGTGGCTGAGAACATTGGCTATGGAAAGAAAAACGCCACAAAGGATGAAATAATTAACGCAGCCAAAATGTCCAATGCCCATGACTTTATTATGAAACTACCAAACGGCTATGATACTATTTTGACAGAAGATGGAGCTAATCTATCAGGGGGACAAAAACAAAGGATTACTATAGCTAGAGCTATACTCAAAGATGCTCCTATATTACTTCTTGATGAACCCACATCTGCCCTTGATAGCAATAGTGAAAAACTAATAGATGATGCACTCTATACATTTACCAAGGAAAAAAGTGTCATAGTAGTTGCACACCGCTTTTCCACAATTAAGAATGCTGATGAAATAATAGTTCTTGGTAGTGGAAATATCGTGGAAATAGGAACTCATGATGAATTAATGCATGTTGGTGGGGTCTACAAGAATCTGTATCTTAAACAATATGCTGAAAAAGAAGATGATAACCTATTTAAGGGGGTGGCATATAATGTTTAAAAGACAGAAAAGTGCTTTTTATCCAGTAACTTTTATGGAAAATAGGTTTTGGCCATATATCATAGGTATTATAGGAAACAATGCTATTGAGGCTTTTTGCTTTCAGATAGTCATGGCTATACTTATGAAAGATGTATTTAATGCAGCCATGGCAGGTAATAAGTATTTATTTTCAAGAGCTGTACTAATAGCAGCTTCATCACTTCTAATAGCAGTTATTATTCGACCGGTTTTGGTATATATATCAAACAAAGCTACAAAAAAGACTATGAAAAAAATAAGATTGAAAGCCTATAATCATATGACAGAGTTACCAGTATCCTATTTTGAGAGGGAACATAGTGGAGGCATTATGTCCAGGCTTACAAATGATATAAAAATAACAGAAGATATTTATAATGATCACATTCCTAAAATTTGTTTTGTTTTATTTTTGGGAACTGGATCTGCAATACTTATGTTCATATATGACTGGAGACTTGCCTTATATGCAGTGATGTTTGAAATATTATCTATTTTTATAAGTGTAAAAATATCCAAAAAAATAAGAAAAATAAGTGATGATATACAAGCAAAAAGAAGTAATGTAAATGAGAAGTTTTTAGATATAATTTCTGGATTTAAAACTACAAAGATATTTCAAGTGGAAGATGAAATAGTGAATAATTACAAAAAAGAAAGTGACAAATTAACAGGCAAAGTAAAGAAACGAGATAATTTAGATGCCTTGGTTAATGCCATCGGCGAATTTTTCTATTCTATAAAATCGTTAGGAGTAATTGTGATAGGAATATATATGATATCAAAAAAAATGACAGACATAGGTACACTTGTGGCTTTATTTAACCTACACAACAACGTAGGAATACTTTCTAGATTAGGTAATACATTGAGCAAACTACAAGGTTGCATGGCAGGAGCTGGACGAGTAGCAAATCTCTTAGATGAGGAGGTAGAATCCCATAAATATGATGATTCGCTCCATGAAGCCCCTAAGGATTCTATTATAGAGCTTAAAGATATTATATTTGGTTATGATGAGCAAAAGGTTTTAGATAAGCTATCTATTTCGGCAAAAAAAGGAGAGTCTATAGCATTGGTTGGTAAAAGTGGATGTGGCAAAAGTACCATAGTAAAATTATTATTGGGCTTTTATGAATCAAAGGATGGAGGTATATTTGTTGAAGGAAAGTCGGTGTCTAATTATTCATTAGAGGAATTGAGAAATAAAATAGCCTATGTGCCCCAAAGTCCATATTTATTTTATGGAACTATAAAGGATAATATAAGATATGGACGATTAGATTCAACAGATGAAGAAATAATTAACTCAGCTAAAATGGCTAATGCTCACGATTTTATTATGAAACAAGAAGCTGGATATGATACATTAGTAGGAGAAGGGGGAGCAAATTTATCAGGGGGACAAAAACAACGTATAGCTATTGCCAGGGCAATAAATAAAGGTTCATCAATATTATTGTTAGATGAAGCAACATCGGCCCTAGATTCTGAAGCGGAAGAAAAGGTTCAACAGGCAATAGAAAGAATAATGAAGGAGAAAACTGTTTTAATAATTACACACCGCTTATTAACTATTAAAAAAGTAGATAAGATATATGTAATAGATGATGGTAACGTACTAGAGTGTGGGAGTCATGAACAATTAATGTCCAATGAAGGCATATATAATAACCTCTATGAAATACAGTGTAGTTAGTAGGTAATATTAAAGGTGAAGTGTCGTTTCACCTCAGTTTGTTGAGGTTATTACAATACTAATAATCTCCGCCATAACATATGAAAATCAAGGACTTCAGGCATTTGCCATGAAGTCCTTGATTTATAACTAATATTTAAATGCTTTGATAAACCGTGACTTCATATACATATATAACTTCTATATAATCTCTATGGAAAATAACGTGGATCTCTATAAGTTCAATTTCGATATAAATAATCTTAATTGGTGAAAGACCATTTGGAGCAAGTACGAGAGTTTGCTCTCCTTCTAACCAGTAATCTTGAGCATTTTCAACAACCATTTCTACTTCAGGATGTCTGTCGTTTACCATATAAAGTATTCCGTCTTCTTCCATAAACTTATTATCGTCAGTCAATGTCATGTAGATTAAGTCTTCAGATCTTGGTTGTAAAATAACGGAGTTGTGACCATCTTGTTGTATATCACAATTAGTTGCAGTAAAATTAGATTCAGTCTGGATAACTTCAGCGTGAACACTTGTGGAAAATGCAGGAACTAAACAGTAAACCATCATAACCATTACCAACAGAACAGTTAAATTTTTTTTCATCAAAAACGCCTCCTTTAAAAAATGTTATTTTTTACTATATAATAATTATATAATTAAACCTAAAAGATGTCAAATATTATCGTGTGTAAAAGTTCGATTACTTTAGACATATTTGTTTATTTCATTATAAATTAGTTTAACAAAATTTAATAAACAACAAGATAATGGAGCAAATTGAGAAAAAATTTTTAAAGTAGAAGAATATGTTTATCGTGGGGGAGTCATGAACAATTAATGTCCAATGAAGGTGTATATAAAAACCTTTATGAAATATGTTCTTGAACAGTCGACTTTCGATCATGATGTTTGAAGCGATTTTGTTTATAAGACAGTTATTTCTCCTGTAGCAAGTAATACTTATCTTTCTTTCACAGTTATATTTACATTTTAATAAAAGGAGTTTGAAGGGATATTATAGAAAATAGTATTATGTAAATACTAACAAGAGATTAAGTTGTATCTGCGAAAATTAGAATGTAAATTTTATAAAAGGAATGAATTAATATGAAAATAAAATCAATCCATATTAAAAATTTCAAAGGTTTTAAAGAACGTACTTTCAATTTTGAAGGTAACTTTACTCTTCTTATCGGAGATAATGGAACTGGTAAAACCAGTATATTAGAATCTCTTTCTGTAGGGCTAGGGGGATTTTTAGCTGGATTAGATGGAGTTAATTCTCGGAATATTTTACCTGATGAAGTCAGAAAGGAAACTCAGCTATATGGTGATGCTACTTTCACCACTGAACCACAATTTCCAGTTATAATTTCCTGTATTGCTGAAATTAATCATGAACAATTTCAATGGAATAGAACTCTTAATTTACCTAAAGGCAATACTACTAGAAGAGGTGCCAGCAATATCATCAAATATGCACGATCCTTGCAAAATAAAATTCAAAAAGAAAAAGATCAAAATGTAGTTTTACCAGTAATGGGATATTATAGTGCAGCCCGAATGTGGTCTCAGAAAAGAAAAAAATGGATTGATCCCTTTGAAAAAGAAGATGTGTCAAGATTTTTAGGTTATACTGATTGTCTTGATTTAGAATCCAATAATAAATTTTTTGTTCGCTGGTTTCGGAGGATGACTTTAATTCAACTTCAAAAAAAGAAGAAAATTGGAGAATTGGATGCTGTATTAGAAGCTATTCAAACCTGTTTTAAAGGCATACACAACGAACAGGATGTAAACATAACTTACGACTTCGAAGAACAAGAAGTCATGGTAGAGATTGGAAATGAGAGAGTTCCTCTTCGAATGATGAGTGCTGGTTATCGCAGTATGATTGGAATGGTGGCAGACCTTGCTTATAGGATGGCTTTGCTCAACCCTCAACTTAAGGAAAACGCTACAAAAGCACCAGGAGTAGTTTTAATCGACGAAATTGATCTTCACTTACATCCGAAATGGCAATGGCGGGTCATTAAAGACCTAAAACGTGTTTTTCCTAAAGTACATTTTATTGTAACAACTCATTCTCCAATTATTATTGCTTCCAATGAAGATAATGAAATTATTCGTTTATATAAAGATGATGGTCAAATTAAATTTGATGTTCCTAAAGCACCATTTGGTATGTTAATGGAAGATGTTTTGACAGATATCATGCATGCTGATTCACGGTCTCCTGAGGTTCAGGCAACAATTGAGCGCGTTCGTCAATTGTTTCTAAAAAGATTAAACAGAGCCCTCACTACAGAAGAAAAGGCTGAATTAGAAGAGCTAATATATTTTCTTGAAAGTCACCTCCCCGAAGATGACCCTGCTGTAATTTTAGCAAAAATGGATGCCATTGAAGAGGAATTATTAGGAAGTGATTCTGATGCACAAAGTTAATAGAGGATCTGAACCTAATACTCTAAAATAGAACAAACAGCAATGGACAAAAGATCTTATGGCTCAAGTTCAATTGAAAGGTAACTACAAGGACGTGTCACGAACATATAAAGATCGATATCGTGAGGGTGAAATCAAAGAAGCGTTAGAAGAAATGTATTCTGGCCTATGTTGTTTTTGTGAAAGTAAAATTGGTATCTCAGATTATGAACATATTGAGCATTTAAAGCCTAAATCAAAATTTCCTGAACTTAGTTTTGAGTGGAACAACTTAAATTGGTGTTGTAGTAAGTGTAATATAGCAAAAGGTACAAAATGGAATGAAACACACCTTATCCTTGACCCTTCTATAGATGAACCTAAAGAACATTTTGCTTTTTATCAAGATACTATTATAGCTAAAAGTGATCGTGGTAAAACTACTATTGACCATGCCAACTTAAATCGCTCTAAATTAGTTGAGGCTAGAGGTAAAATATTAGCTCGAGCTATTGACCTGATTGTAATGATTAAAGAAACCAATGATTCAAATATCCAAACAAAGTTGCGCAGTCACTTAGATCTCTTTGCACAAGAAGGTGAAGAGTATTGCTCATTTATACAAGATATCATTCATAAGTATTTGAGATAGGTAGTTTAACTAAGCTAGCTTTCCTATCTATAGTTATTGATGATTACCAACAAAACCGTCTTGCTAGAATTTTTTCAATACTTATGAACAACACATATAAAATTTCCGAACAAAGCATTGATGTTGCAAATGAAGGCTTAGGTAATGTTAAAATCATATTTAAAAGAAAACTAATAGCTAGAGAAAGAAGAGCAGACCAGTCAATTTTTTTAATAGTTAACCTGTTTGAGAAAAAGAAAAATTTAATAAGTGCAATTGCTAACATAGGTGTAAACAAATTTTCAAGTAATAACAACCAAACTTCAAAATAATTTATAACTTTTAAAACAGCAAGCATGATCATAACTAACCCTAGAAAAAGAGTCCCTTTTTTATTATTTACTCTTGGAAATAGATTGGCTACAGCTAATCCACCTGAGTATAGGCTTACCTGACAGGTTATCCAGGTAGAGATTATTATTAGAAGAAGAGCTGGAACTCCCATTCCTAGAGAATTTATTACTGTTACAGGATTCCAGGAACCAGTGGAAATACTAGAAAGCATACCTACCGCAGCCATTAGTATTGCTGTTGGAAGGGTACCAATGAGTATTCCTGTTCCCAGAACTGTTTTACTTTTTGCAAAACGGGATAAGTCACTGCTGACAAAAGCTCCGGCAATGGTACCTCCGACAACAATATCAAGAGCACTAAAAATATCTATTTCACCTGTCGGTTGAAAAGTAAGTAATTCAGAAAAGGTATTTTTTTTGGCCCGGTCAAAGAGCTTATAACTACCAGTATTACAATAATAAGTATAATAAAGTTGGCTGAAAGGTTGGTTGAATAGGTTGTTACAATCTCATAAACAGCTTGACCAGAGAGTTCCAGTAATATAGCCTACCATAGAAACTAAGACTACTATAGATGGAAATAGGCTTTCTACAGGGTAACCAAAAATGTATCTGTTTAATAATGCAGAAGAATATCCTTTTGATACTCCGGGTATTCCCATGAAATAAATAAGTAAAGCTAATATGATATTTCCCATAACAGTTATCAGCATAGCTTTGGTAAAAGATAGGGATGGAATGAGTATTTAGCTCAACATAAACGATGGCAGGCAAATGGTTATACCTGCCCAAAGAGTGGCGATATCTATAGAATTAAAATTTTGTTATCATTTAGTATTTCTAAGCAGGCAATATGATAAATTCCCTGAGGTAGCAAAAAATCTGCTCTATGTTCGTTTTTGTCCCATGAATTATAATTAAGAAAATCGCTAGCTCTATTAACGACTGGAGGAGTTTTAAGTTGATGTACTATTTCTTTATACTGGTCGAATTGTTGGTAGTAGTTATGGTATTGATCAAAAAGAGAAGGATCCAAATTTTGAATAATACACGAATCGGCAGTAATACCATCATTTTTATAAAATAATAGCAGTGAATTATCAGAAGATACCAATGGATATAAGTCTTTTGTAATTATTTCTTCCAATTCTTGAAGACTATTGCACTGATAAAGATTTGAAATCAACCTTTCATATATATCAATAAATAAAAATCACCCCTAGGGGTGATTTTTATTTATTGGAAGAGGTAAAATTTTTGAACCAATTAAAGCCAAATTCTTTAGTTATTCTTACAAACTCTTCATTTCTCTCTGGTAATATATTTGCCCTGTAGTGAAGTCCAAAGTAATGCTGTATAGCATTGATAAAGCCATTCTTTTTGATCTTTTCAATACATAAATTTGCAAATTCTTCTCCATGAACATCATTACAGACGTTCCAGATGGTTTCCAAACGATTGTCCTTTATTTCAAATTGGCGACCCTGATATTTTTCATTAAGTATTTCTAAAAATTTATCATCATTCATTTCAGAATATTTTTCATCATGAACGATAGCACTTATGTCCAGTTTTTTCTTCATAGGAGGGTTAGTTTGTGGATAACCCAGAGAAAGTAAGACTACTGGAAAAACACCTTTTGGTAGTGTAAACATATCTCGTAATTCGAGAAAACATTCTAAAACTGTGCCAACATAAACTGAACCAAGTCCTAAGGAGTCAGCAGCAGTACAGATATTCTGTGCACTTATGATTGTATCTTGGAAGGAGATCCAAAAATGACGAAAACTACTTGTTGCTGTAAATGGGGCGTTTTCAAGTTCAGCCCATCTTTCAAAACGGTGCCAATCAATGCAGAATAGTAAATTAACTGGAGCTTTAGCTATAAAGTTTTGTCCGCCACATAGCTTAGCTAATTTGTTGTTTGTTTCTAGGTTTTCAATTTTAATAATGGAAAAAGGTTGTATATTTCCACCAGAGGGTGCTTGAATTCCTGCTTGGAGGATATCGTTTAAAACATCCTGAGAAATTTTCTTTTCTGAAAAATTTCTTAAACTGGCTCGTTCACACAAAATTCTTAAAGTTTCGTTTGGATATTTATTTTTTTCCAAAATAATCACTCCTTTTTCTGCCTTTATAAGGATTTGTGTCTGCAATCTTATATTTTCTCTTGTCAATGATCTGAATATATTTTACCAAACGACAAAACAAAAGTCAAGACCTTGCCAATTCATCCTCCACCTATAGAGGAAGAAGGACTTCTTGGCAACTTAAGTTAAATTAAAAGTCAAAAAAATGAAAAAAGTATCGGTACCCTCTTGCAGAAAAATATTTATGTGCTATAATATAATAGGAAAATGTAAATTTTAGAAAGGAGGTCGTGTGAAATGATCATCAGTGTTAGGAAATATAACTTAAATTTTAGTAATTATACAAATTCATATAATTTTAATACACGACTTGGTCTAAAGTTTGATTTGCCTGCCTATTAAAGCTGATCATATTTAGATTAACAAATTTATCTTGAGAGAATATCCACAGGTGTGTATTATTGCTACCTGTGGTTTTTTATTCACTTAATATATTTGGATAATTAGCTTGCATTAATTATTCTTATATTTTATCCACAGGTATTGCGTTGTTACCTGTGGTTTTTTTATTCCCAAAAAAGCCTAAAACAATTACAAATTAAAGATTGGGGTGATTATGATGAACAAATTGAGATTATTATGGAGTTATATGAAAGGAAATAGAGCATTATATGTTGGTGCGATAATCAGTGTTGCTCTGGCAACTTTATTTTCTGTTTTAAATCCGTTAATAATTAGAAGCACCATTGATTCAATCATTGGTGATAATCCACTGGAGACTTTTGATTGGTTGACTAACTTGATTGATAAACTAGGAGGTACTGATAAAATAGTACATAGTTTATGGATTATCGGTTTAATTTTACTGGTTATTACTCTCCTTGCGGGCTTATTTCAATTTTTCAAAGGAAAATGGTCAGCTATGGCTGCTGAAACTATTGGTAAAAATATAAGAGAAAGCTTGTACGATCATTTGCAGCATTTGCCATATGAATATTTTGTTCGTGCTCAAACAGGAGATATTATTCAGCGGTGTACATCAGATGTTGATCAGATTCGAAGGTTTCTAGCTGTACAATTTGTTGAGGTAGGTCGTTCACTTTTTATGTTAGTTATTATTTCTTCAATAATGTTTTATATAAATGTTAAGATGGCACTGGTTTCCATGGCAGTGATCCCGATAATTTTTAGTTTCTCTTATTTCTTTTACAAGGAAGTTAAAAAATCTTTCAAAGATGCTGATGAAGCGGAAGGAAAGATGTCTACAGTGCTTCAAGAAAACCTTATAGGTGTTAGGATCGTTAAAGCTTTTGCCAGACAGAACTATGAAATTGAAAAATTTGATACTAAAAGTAGTCAGTATAGAGACTACGCCTATAAAGTGATTCGACATCTTGCCTGGTTTTGGTCTCTTTCAGATTTGTTAAGTTTGTTTCAAATTGGAATAGTAATTGTTTTTGGAGCTTATTGGGCAGCTCGGGGTGAGATTACTCTGGGAACATTAGTAGTTTTTTCAACTTATGAAGGTATGCTTCTCTGGCCAGTTAGGCAGATGGGACGGATTTTAACAGATTGGGGTAAAACTCTGGTCTCTTTAGAGAGAATTCAGGAAATCTTGAATGAACCAAAAGAAGTAGTAGAATCAAATGAACATAAACCTGAGATTAAAGGTGATATCATATTTGATGATGTTTCTTTTGCATATCAAGATGGAAGGGAGATTTTAGATAAAGTTTCCTTTGAGGTTAAAGAAGGCGAGACAGTTGCAATCTTAGGGCCTACTGGTTCGGGAAAAAGCACATTAGTTCACCTTTTGGTTAGACTATATGATTATGACATGGGTTCTATCAAAATTGGTGACTATGAACTTAAAAATATTGAAAAGAAATGGTTAAGACAGCATGTAGGTCTTGTTTTACAAGAACCATTCCTTTTTGCAAGATCTATCAAAGATAATATCGGTATTGCAGAACTGGAAAGCCATGATCAGGAGATTATTGAAGCTGCTAGATCTGCTTCTATACATGATGTAATTCTCAATTTTGATAATGGATATGATACTCTTGTCGGTGAGCGTGGAGTTTCTCTATCTGGTGGTCAAAAGCAACGAGTTGCTATCGCACGTACTCTGATGAGAAACTGTCCAATTTTAATTTTTGATGATTCCTTAAGTGCTGTAGATACCGAAACGGATGCTGCAATTCGTAAATCTTTAAAAGAAAAGAGTAAAAAGTCCACTACTTTTATTATCTCTCATAGAATTAATACTTTAGCTGAAGCTGATAAAATTCTTGTTATCGAGGAAGGCAGTATTGTTCAGGCTGGTACTCATGAAGAACTTTTAAAGCAGCCTGGATTATATAGACGGGTTTGGGAGATTCAAAATTCATTGAAAGAAGAGGAGTGGCAGGTGGGTGTGGAAGAGGAAGGGAGGTAAGATGAAATGAGTCAATTTCAAGAACGAGATTATACTAAGCGTTTTGATTGGGGCTTGTGGAAAAAGCTTTTTAAATATGTTAAAGCTTATAAAAAAGAAGTAATTATCTTGTCAATCGTAATGGTGATGGTAGGTGGCATTGATGCAATATTTCCCATACTTACTAAAGTGGCTGTAGACAGATTTGTTATTCCTGGAACTGTTGATGGGCTTCTAGGGTTTGGTCTTTTATATGGGGCACTTGTGGTCATCCAGGCAATAAACGTCTGGTTATTAATCGCCATTGCTGGAAAAATGGAATGTGGAATAAGTTATGATATTAGAAAAGCTGGTTTTGAACACCTTCAAGAACTATCTTTCTCTTATTATGACCGTACTCCAGTAGGCTGGCTTATGGCGAGAATGACCTCAGATATTAGAAAGCTAGGGGAAGTTATCTCCTGGAGTCTTGTGGATATGATCTGGGGTATAACTATGATGCTTGCCATGATGGTTATTATGCTTTATTTAAATTGGAAACTGGCTTTGATTACATTATCAACTGTACCAGTTTTGGCAGTTGCTAGTCTTTATTTTCAGAAGAAAATCTTAAAGGCATACCGAAAGGTTAGAAAGATAAATTCTAAAATAACAGGTTCTTTCAATGAAGGGATAATGGGAGCCAGAACTACTAAAACTTTGGTCAGAGAAGAAAAGAATCTAAATGAGTTTGAAGACCTAACAGGGCAGATCAGAGCTGCTTCCATTCGAGCCGCCATCTTTTCTGCACTCTTTTTACCAATCGTTTTAACCTTTGGTAGTATTGGAACAGGTCTGGCTCTCTGGTTTGGAGGAGAAGCAGTTCTTTTGGAAAAGATCAGTTATGGTATCTTGGTTGCTTTTATTGCCTATACAGTTAAATTTTTTGAACCAATTAGTCAGCTAGCAAGGATATTTGCAGAATTACAATCAGCTCAAGCATCAGCTGAGAGAACCCTCTCGATGATTGAAACAGAACTTGATATAGAGGATGAGAAAGATGTTATTGAATTATTTGGAGACTCTTTCAATCCTAAAAAAGAAAACTGGCCTGAGCTTATAGGTAATATTATTTTTGATGATGTAATCTTTTCCTATAAAAATGGGGAAAAAGTACTTGAGAACTTTAATCTTGAGATAAAAGCTGGAGAAACCATTGCTTTAGTTGGAGAAACCGGTTCTGGTAAAAGTACTCTTGTTAATCTGGCCTGTCGTTTTTATGAACCAACTGAAGGGCAGATCTTAATTGATGGTGTTGATTATAGGAAAAGGTCTCAACGTTGGCTCCACGAAAACATAGGGTATGTACTTCAGACGCCACATCTTTTTAGTGGTACTATAAAAGAGAATATTCGTTATGGTAACCTGGAAGCATGTGATATGGATATTATAAGGGCAGCAAAATTAGTTAATGCCCATCAATTTATTATGAAATTGAAGAATGGGTATGATACAGAAATAGGTGAAGGGGGCGGTAATCTTTCCACTGGAGAAAAACAGCTTATCTCCTTTGCACGGGCTATCCTTGCAAATCCTAAAATCTTTATTCTTGATGAAGCAACTTCTTCAATTGATACTGAGATGGAACAGATAATTCAGGAAGCTATTAACAAGGTTCTTGAAGGCCGAACTAGTTTTATCATAGCACACAGGTTATCAACTATTCGTCGTGCAGATAGAATTCTGGTCGTCAGGGAAGGAAAGATAGTAGAAGAGGGTAATCATCAGAAATTGTTAAAACAGAAGGGATATTATTATCGATTATATACAAATCAGTTTATGGAAGAAAGTCGGATAATGTATTAGATTTGTTAATAAAACCTCACTTAAAAGAAAGTGAGGTTTTATATAATTCAACTTAGATATTTATGTAAATTAGTAACAAAAATCTTTAAAGGGCAGTGCTAATTAAAAAAATAAAGCTTTAACGAATGCTATCAATTGCTATGGCAAGAATTTAAGATTGCATTAAAGAAAATACTTTTAGTATATAGAGATAGAAACGTAAATCCTGCATTTTGATTATAATGCAGGATTTTTTAGTGCGTTAATATATATCTAGTCAAGTAATAATATATACTAAAAAAAAAAATAATATATATTATCACATATCATATACCTCCTTCATAGTATATATTAACCAGACGGAAAAGTCTGAAAAAACGCGGTGATCAAATTGTAAAATAGTATATATAACTTGAAGGGGGGGTATAGTATGTCCGTATTTGATGGTTTTGGCGATTGTGGGTGTTTACTTCTGTTGTTAGTTATAGTTATTGTCTTCTGTACTTGTAATTAATTAACGTTAAGGTAGTATAATTGAGTATGCTTTTTGGAAAAATTTGTACCCTTTTTTGGGCAAAAGGGCTATGTATGTAGCCCTTTTTTTTTTTTTGGTAAAGAATAACGTAAATTTTCTTTGATAGTTGCTATATCTCAATAACTTCAAATGCCCGATTAATCTCTTCAAAAGAATTATCTGAATGACGCCATTCTTTTGTATATCCCAAACAATTACAGATAAATGTAGTTTCATTGATGATTTTTTTCGTTCGATAATGAACATGTCCGAAGATAGCATACTTAACAGAATAATCAAAAACTAACTCTCCATACTCTTTGCTTCCCAAAAAAGCATTGAAATATGGCCAGATAGGACTTGGGTATTTAACTGTAAAATCTTTGTGGGGAACAGCATGGGTGAGAAGAATAATATTTTTATCTTTATGTTCTTCTAGTTGGAGTTTGAGCTTTTTGTAAAAATAATGGTGTACTTCAATGGTTGATCTTCCCCATTTGGCACAGATTTTATCTTGCCAGAGTCGTCCTTCAAATTCCATTTCATCAAATTCTTTTTGGGTAAATTTAGGATTCCCAAAAGAATAATCATACCAGCCTAAATCACCAATTACAATCCAATCATTGTTTAATTTAAAAGGCTCTCTTGATAGATTACCAGAGAAGGATTGTAATTCAGAATAGATATCCCAGGCTGTTTTCTCAGGGTATTTAATATTCCAGATATCATGATTTCCAGGAACAAATAAACAGCGAACTCCAGTTATTTTCTCTATTTCATTAAGAGTGTCTAAAGTTACTTGATAATTATTTGATACATCTCCGGCAATCATAAGTATATCTGTTTGATTTTTTTCAATTATTCTGCACAAATTAGATATTATATTTTTGTCTTTCCTATAATTTACATCTACATGTAGGTCAGATAAGATCCCTATTTTCATTATTGCACTTCCTTTCAAGTTCCTTATGTTGTTGATTGTTACAGACATATATTGTATATTAGACTTTGAAGAATATGTTTCCTCTATTAAAGTCGTTAAAACATAAAAGTAATTTTTTTATAACAAGCACTTGACAAAAGCAAAAAAGAGGAGTAAAGTTAAAATGTGCATATGCACAAAAAAGGAGATTAATATGCCGCGTTGTAAGAAAGAACGGTGTTGCCGCCGCTTGGATGGAGAAAGAATTTTTAAACCGTTAATCGTTCCTTGGGAAGAATTAGAGATTGTAGGGATAGACTTGGATGAATTTGAGGCAATGAGACTCTGTGATTTAGAAGGAAAGAGTCAAATCGAAGCAAGTGAGGCTATGCAAATTTCCCGAGGAACTGTTCAACGTTTACTCCAATCAGGAAGAATGAAGATTGTAGATGCATTATTACATTCAAAAGGTTTAAAGATTAAGAATTTTACAAATGAGGAGGAGTAAGTTATGAAAATTTGTATACCAACAGTAGGTAATAGTGGATTAAAGGAAGGAACATATGCTCATTTTGGAACTGCTAAGTTTTTCAATATTTATGATACTGAGTCTAAAAATTTAGAGATCATTGAGAGTATTAATGTTCATGATAATCATAGTTCTTGTCAACCAATTAAAGCACTAGGTGGGCATCAAGTTGATGTGGTTTTGACTGGTGGTATGGGTGCGCGGGCTGTTCAGATTTTTAATGAAAATAGTACTAAGGTTTATAGATTAGAAGGTAATACTGTAGAAGAAGCAATTCAAAAATTTGAAGCAGGTGAATTACAAGAATTGACAATGAATACAGCATGTCAGGGACATGATTGTAATTAAGAAGAGTATTTGAAAAATGCATCTTAGACCTTGAGTCTAAGATGCATTTTTTTATTAAAAGAAGGATAAGTTATAGGTGATATATTATGGTTTTTTATGCAACCGATTAAAATATCTCTTCTGGGCGATCAAGAATTTCTTGAAATTTATTAAAGTATTTTCCCACATGCAAGCCATCCATTAATCCATGGTGTACTTGAACTGACAAAGGCATTTTTAGGATACCGTTTTCTTCAAAATATTTGCCCCAAGCGATTCGCGGAACCGAGTCAACAGGGTGAGTGTGTATTGGATGTATTAAGCTTGTAAAAGAGACCCAAGGGATACTGGTAATGAATATAAGGTTATCACGACCAGGCTCATCTTCAATAGATGGATTTTTTTGAACCTCGTCCATTCTTTTTTGGGCTTCCTGATAAAAGGCTTGGAAGTTATCTATATAGTTTACTGTGCAAAAACTGAAAACTTCATCTGCTCCCAACACAGTAAAAGCTGGATGGGTTATTTCGTGTTCAATGACTTTTTCATTACGAATTCGATAGCGAAATTCTTTAATATCATTTGCGGTTTTCATTGCTATATATACGATAGTTTTAAAGAATGAAAGATTATTCTCTTTGCAAAAAATATAAAGACGGGATATATCTACATTAGCACAGAGATTAAAATGCGGATAATCCATTTGATTAAAATAAGTGAAGTGTTTTTTTCTAGGCCAATTTTCCATGTCAATATATTTCATAATTTGTGACTCCTTTTCATTTGGAATTAGTAATCTACTTCTACTCCACGTTTTAATAAAGCATTGATAGCTTGTAGATCCTCTGATTCTTCAGATAAATCTAAAGAATTATACTCTATTTGAAGATAATCTCCCATATCTAAACCTTCATTGTCGACTAAAGGTGTAATATCTTCAATTGAGTTATAGCTAAGATAAATTATATTAAGGTTTGATAAGTCTCTAAGAGGACTTATATCTTCAATATTATTATAACTTAGATTTAATTCTTCTAATTTTGTTAAAGCCATAAGGGGAGTTATATTAGAAATATTATTGGTCTTTAGATATAGGTATTTCAAATTAACACAATATTCAATTCCATCTAAACTTGATATCTCTAGATTCCAGGCAAATAGAGAGTGTATGGATTCTAGATCAGATGGGAAAATAGGGGATTGGACTTTTTGCAATTCATTTCTTATAATAATTTCTAGATTAGGATCACTAAACACAACTAGAGGTTCAACAGTTACCGTTGCACTGGTAGAAATTTCATCAATGCTTGCAACTACTTCACCGGTTCCAGATACATATGCAAAAAAGATAGTATTTACTCCAGTTTCAGGCTCAACGGTTCCTATTCCGCCAGTAACTGTCCAGATTGGATCGACATCTAACTTGATCTCATTTCCAAATTGGTCTTTGCCAATAGCTTCAAAACTTTTTATCTCGTCAATGCCGACGTTTGCTGTAGAAGGTTTGATGATTAGAGTAGTTAAAATCGGTTCTTCTACAATAGTAATTGTTGTACTGGCTGTAATTCCTTCTGCGATCACTGTTAATGTAGTTTCTCCTAAATTTTTAGCAGTAAAAGTAATGGAAGTTCCTGTTGTTGAATGGAGAACCCCAATATTATTACTAAGAGACCAGGATGGAGTGATACCCATTATTTCACCGTTTTGAGCTTTACCGATTACAGTAAATGTTTGTGTTTCGTTGGGGTATAAAGTTATATTTGCGGGTGAAATATCAATTATCGTTAATGTTCTTTTAGTACATCCAGTTAGCAGTAGTAGGAATAATAAAGCGAAGATAATTTTTTTATGTTTCATCATTTTCCCCCTTTTAGGTTAGGTATGTTGCAATATTTCTACATGAACGGAAACTATTCCTTCAAAACTTCAACTTTGTTGTTGAAGTTAAAACACTATCTGCAAACTTATCCTGAAGTTTTAGTTAATCTTTTGAGTTAAGACCCCCACTTCAATAAGTGGTGGGAATTGTTTTTAATCTTCAGTGGGGGTAGAATCCCCTACTGAAGCCCCGATGTTCAGCTTTAGCTGGACGAGTTCACTGGGAATAATTATAAGCTGAAAAAGGCATAACTAACTTGACGTGAGGGAAATCCTTTGATATAATAAATCTTGTACTTGAGGGAAAATATTATTTCAAGTATCTCAACAACTTAGTATATAAGCCAACTTGTTGGCTTCAAAGCTTGGTCGTACTAGATGGGGGGGTAGCGGTACCCTGTAACCTGCAACCCGCTATAGCAGGATTGATGTCTGAGCCGAGGAGTAGTTCTTGTGAGGTCTGGCTTAAGTAAGTGGTGTTGACGGTTGGGTCCTACGCAATTCAATTTTACGAAATCCGTCAGGTCCGGAAGGAAGCAGCGGTAAGTAAATTCTTGGATGTGCCGTAGGGGTGCCTGTCCTGAGCTAACTGCTTAAGTAACGCTTGGAAGTCTGCTTCAAGGCCAGATGTACGGCCTTTATTTTTTATCTATTATAGAAAATTTTACTAAAAATGAGAGGTCTAGAGGAATGCTACTGGGTAAAATGACGATTAAGAGATGGATTTTATGTACATAATGAATATCGGGAAAAAATTATCATGGGAATTTTAAAATGTGACTATGAAAAAATTAAACATACATGGTGAGTGATGTAATGATATTAAGTTGGGTGAAACCCAACTTTTCTGCTATCTAAGGAGGATATAGAAATCAACTAGCGAATACTATAGTGGGGGGTGGTTCCTGTGGGCTATTTATCATTATATCGAAAATGGAGACCAAAGACATTTGATGATCTAGCTGGGCAGAAAACAGTAGTTA
Organism: Halanaerobiales bacterium; assembly: GCA_030627905.1. GTDB lineage: Bacteria > Bacillota > Halanaerobiia > DY22613 > DY22613 > JAGMES01. The sequence goes on along the minus strand of DAOVRZ010000053.1, from coordinate 6,958 downwards.
AAACACTGAAGAATGCCATTGAGCATAATCGGATCTCCCATGCATACCTTTTTTGTGGCCCTCGTGGTACTGGGAAGACTTCTGCGGCGAAAGCGTTTGCTAAAGCTTTAAATTGTGAGAAGGGTCCAACGGTCAACCCCTGTAATCAGTGTTTCTCTTGTGAACAGATCAACTCGGGCAGGTCAGTGGATGTGATCGAGATTGATGCTGCTTCCAATCGAAGGATTGATGAGATCCGCGATCTTAGGGAAAAGGTTAAATTTTCTCCTAGTGAGGGAGATTATAAAGTTTATATTATAGATGAGGTGCATATGTTAACAAAAGAGGCTTTTAATGCTCTTTTAAAGACTTTAGAGGAGCCGCCAAAAAATGTAGTCTTTATATTGGCTACTACAGAGCCTCATAAAATTTTACCTACGATTATTTCTCGTTGCCAGAGATTTGATTTTGGGCTTTTGTCAATTCAAGATTTAAGTAAAAGAATGAAGTATATTTGTGAACAAGAAAAAATTTCTGTTTCTGATGGTGCTTTAACCATGATCGCTAGATCTGCAGAGGGTGGTATGAGAGATGCTATCAGTATTTTAGATCAGGCGATAGCTTTTGGTGGAGATCGGGTGAATATTGAAGATGTAAATACAATTTTGGGTAAAGTGGATCAACAAATTTTAAAAGAGATTGTAATGGTTATGGCATCTCATGATACCAAGAGAGGATTGGAATTAGTTAATAAGATTATTGATCAAGGTAAGGATATTCATCAGTTTGTGAAAGATTTGATATTACACTTTAGAGATTTGATGTTGGTTAAAGAGTGTGGTGTTCAAAATAATATAATTGATTTACCTGAAGAGTTTAAGCTAGAACAGATGGAACAGGCACAAAATTTTAAAACTTCTGATCTTCTGAAGATATTAGAAATGTTGAGTGATGCAGATCAACAATTAAGATTTGCCAGTCAGCCGCGTTTGATTCTGGAGCTGACTTTGATTAAGTTATTATCACCAGAAGTAGATACGTCGATGACAAATTTGATTAATCGATTGGCTAAGGTAGAAGAGATGTTGGAGTCACGCCCATCTATTCAAGAAAGAATAATTGTTTCTCCTAAGCCAGAGGTAGCACCAGTTCAAAAGATCCAAGAAAAGGTTGCTTCTCAATCCAAAATTAATAAAAATGTTGAAGTGAAGGAAACTACTAAAGAGGTTCTAGAGGTTGCACAACCAGCTAAAGAGGAATCGATTAAAGAGCAGGGTGTAAAATCTATATCAATAACTAAAGATGAGTTGGAAAATTACTGGAAAGTTACGCTTGATTTCTTGAATAAGAAAAGTGAGACTCGGAAATTAAGAGCTTTCTTATTAAAAGGAAAACCTTATGCTATTGTTGGCAATACTATTTATATCGTTTTTCCGCAGTCCAGCACTTTCCATAAAGCTCATGCTGAAGAGGAAATAGATAAATTAGAATTAGTCTTAAAGAAAGTTATTGGTCAAACAGTTCATGCACGCTGTATTTTTGAAGGAGAAGAGGGCAAAATTCCTAAGAGGGTAGAGGAAAGAGAAGCAGGTGCTATCCCTAGTGCTAGTGAAATTCAGGATAGATCTGAAGAAAATAAACCTATCAAACTTACCCGTGAGCAAATAGAAAATGATCCTATAGTACAAAAAACATTAAAATATTTTGGTGGTAAAATTATTGGCATAGAGGATGTTGATAATGAACATTGAATACTGTAAATTAATAAAATAAAAATAAGAGTATTATTTTGAGGAGGTAATAAAGATGAATATGAATAAGATGATGAAACAAGTTCAACAAATGCAGACTCAAATGGCTAAACTTCAGGATGAAATAGCTGAAAAGACTGTTGAAGTAAGTTCTGGCGGTGGTGTTGTAAAAGTAACTACCAATGGTAAATTAGAAATTTTGGATATTAAAATTGATCCAGATGCAGTAGATCCAGATGATGTAGAAATGTTAGAAGATTTGGTATTAGCAGCTGTTAACGAATCTCTGCGTAAAGTTCAAGAGATGACAAATAGTGAAATGTCCAAACTTACAGGGGGATTAAATATCCCAGGTCTCTTCTAAGATGCGTTATTTTGCAAAACCTTTAGCAAATTTGATTGGGGAATTGAGTAAACTTCCCGGAATTGGTCCTAGAACTGCGCAAAGATTAGCGTTTCATCTTTTGGATACCAATTTTACAGAGGCAAAAGCATTGGCTGATTCAATTATGGAAGCAAAAGAGAAATTAACCTATTGCTCTGTCTGTAGTAATTTAACCGATACAGATCCATGTTTTATCTGTGATGATCCGTCGAGAGATCATAGTATGATCTGTGTTGTAGAAAGCCCTAGAGATATTATTGTAATGGAGAAAACTGGTGAGTTTAAGGGATTATATCATGTTCTTCATGGTGCTATTTCGCCGATGGATGGAGTTGGGCCTGATGATATTCGATTAAAAGAGTTGCTGGCCCGGGTACATGAAGAGATCAAGGAAATTATTATTGCAACTGATCCTGATGTAGAGGGAGAAGCGACATCTATGTATATTGCTCGTCTCTTAAAACCTTTAGACATTCTTTGTACTCGTTTAGCAGCAGGTTTACCAGTTGGCGGTGATTTAGAATACGTTGATGAAGTGACTCTTTCTAAAGCCTTGGAGGGGCGGAGGAAGATTTAGGATGAATTTTATATAATGCTGAGATGTTAATTAAGTCGAGGTAAAAAATGATGAACGCGAAGTGGGTGCGTTCATCATTTTTTTATGAATCAGGTCAGTCAATTTTTAAAGATAAATTTTGCTGGTCTTTCTTTGTATCACAACTATTAACTTGTTGAAAGTTACAACTATTGGTATAATAGTAGTAGTATATTAAATGAGAGGGGAGTATCAGAATGAAGAAGATACCATATGGGATCAGTAATTTCAAAAAAATGATTGAAAATAATTATATTTATATTGATAAAACTCAATATATAGAGTTATTAGAAAATTATAATGAGAGATATATTTTCTTTTTGAGACCGCGGCGTTTTGGGAAAAGCCTCTTTATTTCTTTGCTGAGTTATTATTACGATATCAATAGCAAAGATGACTTTGAACTGCTTTTTAAGGACTTATATATAGGTAAAAAACCGACTTCCCTGGCGACTAATTATTATATTTTACATTTTAATTTTTCTAAAATGGATACTTCAACAAAGGAAATATTGCAAGATGATTTTACCAAAAATATAATAGATACATTAGCTGATTTTATAACAAAATATCATTTGGATTTTGAGCTAACTACTAGTGGAACCCCTGCCAGGATTTTTAGCTCTTTTTTAAAAGAGGTTAGACATAATATTGATGGTAAGATATTTATCCTAATAGATGAATACGATCATTTTGCTAATGAATTATTGAGCTTTCAGGTAGATACTTTTGAAGAAACAATAAGTAAAACTGGTTTTGTTAGAAAGTGGTATGAGGCGCTTAAGGAAGGAACTGAGATTGGGATTATAGATAGAATTTTTGCTACAGGAGTTAGCCCTGTTACTCTTGATAGTCTTACTAGTGGTTTTAACATTGCATCTGATTTAACTCGGACTAGAAAATTAAATGAAATGATGGGTTTTACTGAGGATGAAGTGAGGTACTTATTGAATGAAATATTAGGAGAAGATATTGATAAAGACTTACTAATTCCTGAGTTAAAAAGATATTATAATGGTTATAAATTTAGTGGTAAAGTAGACGATAAGGTGTTTAATAGTGATATGATTCTCTATTATCTTAATAAATATCAGCAAGAAAATGAACTTCCACTGGAATTAATTGATACTAATATTTCCAGTGACTATAGTAAGATGCGAGATCTTTTTACTTTAAAAAATAAAAAGAGAAACTTAAAAATATTAGAGGATATATTGAAAGGTAATTCTCAGACTGTTCAAATCACCAGAGAGTTTAGTCTGGCTAAAGAATTCACTTCTGAAGATTTTCTTTCATTACTTTTTTATATGGGTTTTTTAACGATAGATAAGAGTATTCTTACTCGTTATAAGTTAAAAGTACCTAATTATGTTATTAAAGAATTATATTTTGATTTTTTTGCTAAGCTTATTAGAGATGATTCAAACTATGATTTGAATATTTCTGGGATCAAAGATGCTATGGAGCAAATAGCACTAAAAGGTGAGATTAATGATTTTATTAATATTATCGAGAAAACTTTGGAAAAACTCTCAAATAGAGATTTTATCAAATATGATGAGAAATATATTAAACTAATATTTTTGAGCTATCTGATGTTGAGTAATATTTATTATGTTAAGAGTGAATATGAGGTTGAAGGAGGATATATTGATATCGCTCTTTTGGCTAGAAGTGGAGTAGAACCCGAGTATGAAGGTATTATAGAGTTGAAATATATTAAACAGAGTGATTATGAACATGCTGGTGATAGCATTGTTAATAGGAAGGTGGCAGAAGCAAAAGAAGCTATCTTAAGATATAAAGAGTCAGAGGAATTAAGGGAGAAAGAGAAGTTGAAGAAATGGGTGATAGTTTTTGCTGGTAGTAAGTGTGTTGAGTGTTTAGAGGTGTGTTGAAATGAAAAAAATTAGAAAAGATATGAAGGTGAGGAAAAGTATAAACCGGCTCAATACGGTATGCTTTTCTTCATTTTTATTTTGGGTAACAAATTAATAATAGTATGTCAGCGATGGAGTAAATTTGTGCATTAAAAAAACACTATAAAAAAAGGAATAATGGAAAAAATATAGAATTAATATTTATTATGAATATCAAAAATATTATTAGGAACTTGCGAAATGTAGAGAGTTATTAATATAGTAAATACTATTTTAAGAAGTATATACTGCTATGATGAAAATTCCCGCATTTCTGATAAAGTAGAAATTCCTTTAGAAATATACAAGAATGTTGCCACTGATTCTAAAAAGTTGGGTTTGAAAAACTTAGAAGTTTTTCCATCAAAGATGTTAGAGATAGAATAAAGTTGGTCGAGGAGTTGGTGCGCATACATGAACATAAAAATAATAAATCGGGATTATACTGTATTGCTGTCTGGACAATTAATATCTATTTTAGGTAATATTATCAATGGTACTGCAACAATGTGGATTGCATATGAAATTCTGGGTTCAGGAAATAAGACAGGATTACTCTTTGGTCTATCAACAATTCCTGCGCTTATTCTTATGCCATTCATAGGTAATCTAATAGACATGTTTAATCGAAAATATTTAATGTTTTTTTGTGATCTTTTAGCTGGTATAAGCTCAATAATATTGGCTATCTTGACATATAAAAATATGCTCGGATTTTGGAATTTATCAGTGATATTGTCTATTGATACAATTCTATTTTCATTAGTAGCTTCTACAAGGAGTTCTCTTATCCAGAATTTAGTAAAACAAAATGAATATTTAAAAGCCAATTCAATAAGTGCACTAGTTCAAAATGTTGCTAAGGTTTCTCTTCCTATGGTGGGTGCTCTTTTGATTGCAAAATTCCAAGTTGCGTCTTGCTTTTTAATTGATGGATTTTCATTTTTTATAGCAGCTTTCTTTACACTGGCAATAACATCATATGAATTTAAACAGACAAAGGAAGAAACATTTTTTACAAAGTTTTATGCAGGATTAAAGTATATAAAAGTTAATACTCAATATTTAAACTTTATTTTTTTGCTTGCTTTTATAAACTTTATTGGGGCATCTGATATGATGCTGATTAGAATACTTATAGATAAAGCTAGTTTACATGTTAACTTTTTTGGTATATTTAAGTCCTCTTTAGCTATCGGGAGTATTTTAATAGCATTTCTTATATCTAGAAATAAATCAAAAAAGTATCAACCTCAAAGAGATAAAAAATTAATGAGTAGTGCTCTAATCTTAAATGGTTTAGCATATTTACTTTTTGGTCTTTATGGACAAAAACATTTTCTGCTTTTCGGAGGTTTACTATCAGGTATTGGAAATACTATGTTTAATGTAGCCTTTTTCTCCTATATGCAAACATATATCCTTAAAGAGTATTATGGAAGAGTGATCTCATTGGTATTTTTTGTTAGCCAGATAGCGCAACCGCTTAGTTATTGGGTTTTTGGGGCTTTAGCAGATGTATTATCGGTCTATTTAATCTTTACTCTTGGGGGGTTGAGTTTATTTATTATTGCAGCCTTGTTTTATAAAATTACTATGGTGGAGAAGCATTCGTATAGTATTAACTAAAGTATTATTTTTTACAAATTATATTAAATATGATTACAATAAAGATTGGTGAGATGTGGCCAATAAATTAAAAGACGATTTTTCGCAGAAAATTTTGAGTTTATCTACATAATGATACAATCCTTAGATTTCACCAAATTCATGAAGGGGAAAGTCCCTGGCTTTGTGAAGATGAGTGGAAGGTATCCAAATTCTTTAGAGGAGATAGGAATAGTGAAATAAGCAATTGATTAATTGCTTATTTTTTTTTGCCAAGATCAAATTATGTTTAAAGAACAGCTTATCTTATGGTCTTGAAGTAACAGAAAAAATAGATAAAGGAAAACTAGCTGTTCTCAACTGCAAAAGTGAGTAATTAAAAAGATAACAAAGTATTTATCACCTAATAAATCTTGAAATACTAAAAACTTGCAATAATAATGTAATTATAGTATAATTACATGAAGATATAAAATTGTATGATAGGGGGAAAGGGTGGAATGATTAATATAGGGTGTGATAAAATACTTGTTAAAGATGAATGCAAGCAATTAATTCAGAAATGCAGAAAAGCAATGAGTAAAGATCGAAATTATATTGCTGCTTATGATTATTCAGTGGAAGCTAAATTTTTAGCTGTAAAAGTTTTGGATGATTATTTATTATATTTTGAGTCTGAAATGTTAAGAGGATTATCTTATTTGGGAATTGATAAAATGAT
>DAOVRZ010000033.1:0-46902 GCA_030627905.1 Halanaerobiales bacterium | reverse complement strand
GCGAGTGCCCTAGCAGTTGCATCAACTTGACCCTTTGGTGCCTCCAACATAGGAGAGATAATAGTAAAGCGGAAAAACGCAATGGCATCCTCCTGTTTGATCTTGCCCTCGAACATCACATCACCTCCGTAAGATTTTTTTTGAATATCACCATTGTATAGGAGAAAGATGAGAAAAAAAACAAAAGTTTTGTTGCTGTGAAATATGGGGGAGAATATGATAAAAATCGAAACTAGGATTATGGAATAGGATAGTGTTGGAGGAATAAAAAGGAAAGAAAAACTCAAACAAACTTCCTTATAAAGGAATATTAAGGGTATATAATGGTTTAATAAATAAATATGGAAGAGAAATGGTAGAAAAATCTGCTTAAGATTATCGTAGAAAATTAAGGAATCTGTTTAGGATTATCAGAATTTTATCGGTATTATTGAAAAAAAACGCCTCTTCGCTATTTAGTGTGGATTTCTAGATATATTAGCCTATAACCATTCATTTTCATCTCCAGTTATGGTATACTTTTCTATAGATAACTGGAAGGGGTGTATCATCAATGTTTAATAATTATGATTTGTTCACACAAGCATTAGGTTTACAAGATCCATGGAAAGTAGATAAGGTTCAATTTGATCAGGAAAATGGACAACTTGATATATATGTTTTACATAAACGAGGAAGCAAAATACCATGCTCAGATTGCGGAAAAAATTGTAGTATTCATGATACAAAAGAAAGAACATGGAGGCATTTAAACTTTTTTCAATTTCATGCTTATATCCATTGTAAAGTACCTAGAACAAAGTGTGATAAGCATGGGGTATTACAAGTAGAGGTGCCCTGGTCCAGACTAGGATCAGGTTTTACTTTGTTATTTGATGCCTTCATTATGGAACTTGCCACTATTATGCCAATTAATTCAATTGCCAAACTAATAGGAGAACATGATACAAGAATATGGAGAGTAGTAAATCATTACGTGGAGGAAGCGAGAGGGAAAGAAGATTATAGTGAAGTGAAAAGTATTGGTATTGATGAAACATCTAGTAAACGAGGTCATAACTATATAACTGTTTTTGTTGATCTTGAAGAATCAAAAGTTATTTATGCTACTGAAGGAAAAGATTTTTCTACCATTAAATCATTTACAAAAGACTTAAAAGTTCATCATGGTAATCCTAGAAATATTGAAAATGTTAGCTGTGATATGTCTACAGCTTTTATCAAAGGAACAGAAGAAAATCTTCCTAATGCAGATATTACTTTTGATAAGTTTCACGTTATGAAAAAGGTTAATGAAGCATTAGACGAAGTTAGACGCATGGAACAGACTGAAAATAATCTTCTAAAAAGAACTCGATATGTATGGCTAAAAAATCCAGAAAACCTGACAAAAAAGCAAAAGGATTCATTAGGTTCCCTTTCTAAAATGAATCTAAAAACCGTCAAGGCTTATAACTTAAAGCTTAGTCTTAAAGAGTTTTGGGAAATAAAAGATATAACAGCTGCAGCAAAGTATCTAAAAAAGTGGTATTTTTGGGCTACCCATAGTCGTATTGAACCTATGATAAAATTAGCACGTTTCATTCATAATCATTGGTATGGAATCATGCGGTATATTCAAAGCAGGATAAATAATGAGCTATTAGAAGGGATTAATAGCCTCATTCAAGCAACAAAAAGAAAGGCAAGGGGTTATAGAAATATAAAAAATCTAATTACAATTGTATACTTAACTTGTGGTAAACTTTCGTTCAAACTTCCAAAAGCTTTTGTTTAAAAGATATTCGGAAAAAAGAAAAGAAAACCAAAAAAAGAAAAGAAAAAAGCAAATATTCTTTACCACGACTTACAAATAACCTCTAAACTTTGCATTGTTAAGCCCGGAGCGTAGCGGAGTGCATTTTAGGCTTGACAACAACGAGACGTGGTATAATAAAAAAGCTTTTTTCTTTTTCTATGCCTTATTTTAGGATTTAACGTTCCTAAAAATGTCAATGAATCCCATAGAGCTACCCACACTAAACAGCGAAGAGGCAAATGAAATGTAGTTAAAATAGAGCTATTGAGGGTAATCTCAATAGCTCTATTTTTAATTAATAACGAATGTTTTAACTAAACAATTATGAACCTATTTTACTACATAGAAGGAAATAAAAAATTTAAAAATCATAATCTAATTAAATTAAGGGGTAAATATCTAAAAAATAACTAGAAATAACTTCAAAACAATATAACGTGTATAAAAATAAAATATAAGAAAAATTTAAAATTTTAGAAGGATAAATTTTTGTTGGTGTCGAATTATTTAAATAATATTATAAATAAAGTTACAAATAAAATAATGTTGGAGTGTGAAGAAATATCAGAATAGTTGACATATGTGATGAAATAATTAAAATTAAACAAAAATGGCTTAAGGAGAGATGTATTCATGAAAAAAGTAAGAAAATTGGAGAAAAAGGAGATTGAAAATATTTTGTCACTAACTCCAATGCAAGGAGGGATCTTTTTCCACTATCTCGAAAGCCCTGATAGCGACCAATATTTTGAACAGTTGGCACTAAGTTTATCAGGAAGAGTAGAGGAGCACATCTTTAAGGAGGCATGGAATTTTGTTGTCAAGTCAAATGAAATGCTTCGTACGTGTTTTCGGTGGGAGAAATTGGATCAACCCGTACAAATCGTCTTAAAGGGACATCAACCACTGATTAGAGTAAGAAGCATAACTCCTGGTCTTAATCTAGAAAGAGATGCTGTGATTCAACAAATACTTTTAGAAGATCGTGAAGAAAAGTTTGATTTACGCGAGGTTCCTTTTCGCATTACATTATGTAGGTTTTGTCAGGGTGGAGATGCTATTATTCTGACCAATCATCATATATTATTTGATGGTTGGAGTACAGGCATCATTATGAAAGAATTTATGAATGCCTATAATAGATTGTCCTTCCGTGACGACCTTGTTATCCCCAACAAGGAAAAAATCACAACTTACCTCAAATGGTTAAAGAAAAAAGATCAGCATGAATCAGAAAACTACTGGCGAAAGTTATTACAAGGGTTTGAAACTAAAACCGGGATTTCTAGTAATAAAAAACCAGGAAAAGTAAGTCATGTAGTATCATGTTATACATATAAACTAGAGGAGAAGTTGAGTAAAAAAGTAGGCTCTTTTGTGAAAGACGAAAATATCACACTCGCATCACTAATTTATACAAACTGGGGAATACTGCTGCAAAAATATAATAATGTTAATGATTCGGTGTTTGGTATTACGGTTTCTGGAAGGAATGCTGACATTCCGGGGATCGAACAGATGGTAGGATTGTTTATAAATACAATTCCATTTAGAATAAAAATGATAGCCAATCAGAGTTTTACCAATTTGTTACAGTCGGTTCGTCAATCTTTACTCGAAAAAGAGCAATTTGAATCCACTCCCCTTGTAGAGATTCAGGGGTTAAGTGAAGTTAAAGGTCAATTATTTGATTCGATTATGGTTTTTGAAAATTATCCGATTGATCATATACTTAAAGATCAACAATCCATACTTGGGATTGATGATTATCTAATTTTTGAACAGACCAACTTTGATTTAACAGTAACGATCAACGATTTGGTTGGGGGCGAAGAACCTATCGTATTAAATTTTATTTATAAACAAGATTTATTTTCCGAAGAAGATATTGAAAAGATTTGTTACCGTTTTATCTTGCTTCTTAGTAAAATTGTAAATAATCCAAAAGCAGCGATAGACAGTGTGAATCTGCTTAATCCAATTGAATCTGAAACATTAATTTATCGTTTTAATGATTCTGTAAAGGACTATCCAGATCAAAAAACGATTCGTGGTATTTTTGAAGAACGGGCAAAGGAGAATTCTGAACAGACAGCTCTTGTTTTTCAAAATCAAACTCTTTCATACGATATGTTAAATGAAAAAGCCAATCAATTTGCCAGATATTTACGTTCAAAAGGGATAGGATTAGGTGAAATAATCGGTATTATGGTTGAAAGATCTTTTGAAATGGTGATTGGAATTTTAGGAATTTTAAAAACAGGTGCTGCTTATCTTCCAATTGATCCTCATTATCCAGAACAGCGGATTGAATACATACTAAAGGATAGTCAGGCCAGATTACTTGTAACTGATGACAAAAATAAAGATCGGGCTTGGTGTGGGATTGAAACTATCAGTTTAATGGATCAGGGAAGCTATTGCGAAAATGGTTTAAATTTGGATGTTAAGGTTCCCTCATCTGAACTTGCTTATATTATCTATACGTCAGGTTCTACAGGAAGGCCCAAGGGGGTTATGGTTGAGCATAGAAGTGTAGTGAACACATTATCGGGTTTGGAAACAAAGTATCCCTTGCTAGAAACGGATTCTTATTTATTGAAAACGTCGTTTACTTTTGATGTTTCTGTGACAGAGCTATTTGGCTGGTTCTTTGGAAGGGGAAGATTGGTAATTTTAGAACCAGAAGTTGAAAAAGATCCTAAAGGAATTCTGACAATAATTCAAAAATATTCTATTACCCATATTAATTTTGTCCCTTCAATGCTAAAAATTTTTATTTCTATTATATCAAAAAATATAAAATACAATAAATTAAAGTATATATTTTCGGCTGGTGAAGCGATGACACCAGATTTGGTTACAACAATTAGAGAAAAATTTGTTAATATTCAACTGGAAAATCTTTATGGACCAACCGAAGCAACAATTTATGCGACTGGCTATTCGTCGCAAGATTTCGCCAAAGAAGTCCAAATGGTTCCAATTGGAAAACCACTTCAAAATACACAGATTTATATATTGGATTTCAATAACCAGAATCAGCCTATAGGGATCGCGGGAGAATTATGTATTTCAGGAGTGGGACTGGCAAGAGGTTATCTAAATCAACCTGAACTCACAGCCCAGAAATTTATTCCAAACCCGATTAAACCGGGGAGCAGATTATATAAAACAGGAGATCTGGCGAGATGGTTACCAGATGGGAATATCGAGTTTCTTGGGAGAATTGACAACCAGGTAAAGATTAGGGGTTATCGGATTGAATTGGGTGAGGTAGAATCCATTTTATCCAGTTATCCACAGATTCAACAAGCAATTGTTGTTTCTCAAAAAGAAGAGATGGGAAGTTACTATTTGTGTGCTTATGTTACTTCAGTAGAAAGAATAGATCAATCTGACCTTCGCTCTTATCTTTCTCAACATTTACCTAAACATATGATTCCTTCAAATTTTATACAATTAGATCAAATGCCTTTGACTACGAGTGGAAAAATAGATCGCAAAGCACTTCCAAAATCAGAAGTTTCGCAGAAATTGGCGGAAAGAATGATAGCACCAGAGACGGTTCTGGAACTTAAGTTAGCCCAAATCTGGAAAGATGTATTGGGTTTGCAGCAGGTGGGAATTGATCAACTATTCATGGAGTTGGGAGGACATTCATTAAAGGCGATTACTATGACCTCACGAATCGAAAAAGAATTAAACATAAAACTCTCAATTAAAGAATTCTTTGCACATGAGACCATTCGTAAATTATCAAAATATGTTGCCAGTCTGGAAAAAAGAAAATACACTCCGATTGAACCTATAGTGGAAGCAGAATATTATCCAACATCGTCAGCACAGAAGAGAATGTACACATTAAACCAATTAGATGATTTTGGCGTCAACTATAACATGACACAGGTTTTTGAATTTAATGGTGACCTTGATACAAAACTACTTGAATCTGCTTTCCAGAAATTAATTGAGCGTCATGAATCATTTAGAACTTCCTTTACTCTAGTAGATGGTGAGCCAGTACAAAAGATACAGGAAAACATAGACTTTAGAATCGATCTTTATGATGTGCAGAGTACACAAAAAGATGAAGTTGAATCTTTGATTCAAAAATGTATTCGCCCCTTTGATCTATCGCGTGCTCCTCTGGTGCGAGTTTCTCTGATAAAGGGCACAATTGATCAACATATTTTAGTTGTTGATCTTCATCATATTATCGCAGATGGATTATCGGTGCAGATCATGATTGATGAAATAATGAGTTTTTATCAGATTCGTGAATTGTCAAAAGTAAAAATTCAATATAAAGATTTTGCCAAATGGCAGATTGATTTATTTGAACTGGATATGCTGAAAAGCCAGGAAGAGTATTGGTTACAGCGATTTGCTGATGAGGTTCCAATTTTGGAATTACCAACTGATTTTGCAAGGCCACCTCTTTTAACTTTTGCTGGGGATCGAATTTATTTTGACCTAGCTAAGAATTTTGGTGATAAAATCAATCAATTGGCTCGAGATACCGACACGACTCCCTATATGGTGTTGTTGGCAACATTTGCGGTTTTGTTAGGGCGGTACACGGGACAGGAAGATATTGTTATTGGTTCACCGATTGCTGGTCGAAACCATGCTGACGTAGAACAGGTCATTGGGCTTTTTGTAAATACCCTGGCTTTGCGAAATTATGTTAATCCAGAGGAGACGTTCACTGAATTTTTGACTCAAGTGAAAAATAACGTTCTGGAGGCCTTTGAAAATCAAGATTATCCCCTTGAAAGGATGATTGAAAAACTCGAAATCAAACGAGCTTTAAATCGCAATCCTCTATTTGATGTGGTTTTCAATATGCAAACTATGGACAGTCGTAATCTTACTTTAGGTAACGTAACCATCGAACCTTTCGAATTGAAACGAAAGATTTCAAAATTTGATTTAACTATGCAAGTTATACAGACCAGAGAAGGGTTAAATTTTGAGATCGAATATAGTACAGAATTATTTAAAGAAGCGACAATTAATAGATTGTGTGGACATTTTCTCCAGCTTCTCAGCCAGATTGTTAAGAGACAAGATCAAAAAACGGGAACTATTGTAATGATTTCAGAAGAGGAGAAAGATCAACTTCTTCACAAATTTAATCAGACACAAATTGAATATCCAAAAGATACGACCATTCAGCAGCTTTTTGAGGAGCAGGTTATAAAAATCCCAGAACAGGTTGCTGTAGTATTTGAAAATCAGCAACTGACGTATCGTGAGTTGAACAAGGGGGCAAACCAACTGGCCCGAACTTTGCGACAAAAAGGTGTGGGGTCGGATCAGATCGTGGGGATAATGGCAGAACGTTCTCTTACGATGATTATCGGTGTGCTGGCAATAATAAAAGCCGGTGGCGCATACTTACCAATTGATATTGATTATCCACAAAATAGGATTCAGTATATGCTGGAAGATTCAGATACAAATGTTCTGTTAACTACTGGGGAGATGGAGATAGATTTTGCAGGAGAAAAAATAAATCTTGAAGATAGGGAGCTTTATCAGGGTGATGATTCAAATCTTCCGTGTTATAACAAAACTTGTGATCTGATTTATGTAATATATACATCAGGTTCTACTGGCAGACCAAAAGGTGTCATGATTGAACATCAGAATGTGAATCGTCTTATCTCAAACTCCAATATGCTGTTGATTGAGAGCAGTGATCGGATTATGCAGACAGGGGCACTTGCTTTCGATGCTTCTACCTTTGAGATCTGGGGTGCGTTATTGAATGGGTCCAGTTTATATTTGATCAGCAAATTAGATTTACTTTCTCCCGAACAGTTCAAAAGGAGATTGCAAGAGTACCAGATTACTATAATCTGGTTAACTGCCCCACTCTTTAACCAGCTAGTAGAAGATGATATTGAAATTTTTGCTGGACTTTATACTCTGATTGTAGGTGGCGATGCATTATCACCAAAGCATATCTATCGAGTCAAAGAAGCATATCCTGAGATCAAAATTATAAACGGGTATGGGCCAACTGAGAGCACTACATTTACTACATATTATGTCATAAAAGAGGTTTATGAAGATAATATTCCTATTGGTTATCCGGTTTCCAACACGAAGGTTTATATTTTGAGTCGTGGAAATCAGCTACAACCTGTTGGGGTACCAGGAGAGTTATGTATTGCCGGAGATGGACTGGCTAGAGGGTATCTGAAGCGTCCTGATTTGACAGCAGAAAAATTCGTTGAAGACCCCTTTATTCCCGGAAAAAAAATGTATCGTTCTGGTGACCTAGCACGCTGGAGTTTTGATGGAAAAATACAGTTTCTTGGACGGATTGATCAGCAAGTAAAGATTCGTGGCTTTCGAATTGAACTGGGTGAGATTGAAAATGAATTAATGAAATATCCAGAGATTAGAGAAGCAGTTGTTTTGGACAAAAAAGATGACAGAGATATGAAATATCTGTGTGCTTATTTTGTAGCAAATCTGATTTTGGAGAAGGTAGAGATTCGCAGATTTTTAACAGATAAATTACCCGCTTATATGGTTCCTTCATTTTTTATTCAAGTTGAAAAGATGCCTTTAACATCTAATGGCAAGTTCAATCGAAAGGCACTACCAGAACCTGTAGAGGTGTTGGAAGAAAGTGAGACTTATATAGCGCCAATCAATGAACAGGAAGAAAACCTGGCACAAATTTGGTGTGAGGTTTTGGGAATGGATCAAGTCGGAAGAGAGGATGATTTCTTCGAATTGGGTGGACATTCCTTAAAAGCGACTCGATTAGTTTCCCGAATTTCAAAAGAGTTCAATGTTAGTTTCCTATTGCGGGATGTATTTAAATATCCAATCCTTTGGAAACAGGTAGAATATATTAAAAAAGCACAGAAAGTAGATTCTATAAAGATAGAGCAAGTAGAAGAAAAAGAATATTATCCTGTTTCATCAGCGCAAAAAAGAATGTATATGTTGAGTCAATTTGAAAAAAATGGAATCAGCTATAACATACCTGCGGCCATAGTAATTGAGGGTAACTTAGATCAAGAGTGTTTTATGATGGTGTTTGACAAGCTAATTGAAAGACATGAATCTTTACGTACTTCATTTAATCTCATTGAAGGGGAACCTGTTCAGGTCATTCATGAAAAAGTTGATCTTCGGATTGAATTATTGGAGATTAATGAGAAAGATATTCATAATACAATTCACTCTTTACTTAAACCCTTTGATCTAAGAAAAGCTCCTCTATTTAGAATAGCGTTGTTGCAAATTTCAAAAACAAAACATCTCTTATTTTTCGATATGCATCATATCATCTCTGATGGAACATCAATGGGAATTTTGGTTAAAGAATTTGCAGAACTATATGAGGGGCAGAAACTTCCAGAAATCAGAGTTCAATATAAAGATTATGCAACCTGGCAACATCAGAAGATGGAAAATTCTCAAATGACAATTGAGGAGGAATATTGGTTAGATCATCTTGCTGGAGATGAGATTCCGGTATTAGATTTATCTACTGACTGGCCTAGACCTTTAGTACAAAGCTTTGTTGGACAAACGATTCCTTTTACATTGGACAAGGAAGTTGATAGTGGAATTCATAAACTGATGAATGAGACAGAGACTACAAAATTTATGGTTCTATTGGCAGCATTTAATATCCTTTTATTCAAATACACAGGACAAGTTGACTTTATTGTTGGTACTCCGATAGCAGGCAGAGAGAATAAAGATTTGGAAAATATTATTGGTATGTTTGTAAATACTCTGGCACTTCGTAATCATATTCAGAAAAATCGTTCCATCAATGCGTTTTTAGGTCAGGTAAAAGAGGTTGCACTCAACGCTTTTGATCATCAAAATTATCCACTTGAAGAACTTATTGAAAAATTGGATATTAAAAGAGATTTGAGTCGAAATCCATTGTTTGATGTCATGTTCACTATGCAAAATATGGAAATTCTAAAACTTAAAATCCGTGATTTGAAAATATCACCATATACAGTAGAATATCCAATTTCAAAATTTGATCTTTCATTATATGCTGAAGAGGAACAGAATCAACTTTGTTTTCGATTGGAATACTGTACCGAATTGTTTAAACGAGAAACGATGGAACAGATGATTATTCACTTTAAAAACATTCTCAGAGAAATCATTTCGAATCCAACAAAGCTAATCAAAGATATAGAGATGATTTCACAAAAAGAAAAGGAACAGATTCTGTTTACTTTTAATCAGACACTGAACCCATATCCAGAAGAGAAGTTAATTCATGACTTTTTCGAAGAGAGAGTAGAGGAAATACCAGATCAAGTTGCGATTGTTTATCAGGAAAGAGAACTGACATATCGGCAATTGAATCAGAAGGTTAATTGTCTGGCACACCTACTTCGTATTAGTGGGGTTGGACCAGAGGAGATCGTGGGGATTATGGTTTATCCTTCAATTGAGATGATTATTGGAATTCTGGCGATTTTGAAAGCTGGTGGTGCGTATTTACCAATTCATCCAAATCATCCAGTAGAGCGAATTCAATATATGCTGGATGATAGTAAGACTGGAATTCTTTTGACTCATTTTGAATTTGTAGAGAAGTGGTCAGAGAATTTATTCGTTATCAATTTAGAAAATGAAGCTATCTTTACAGATTTACCATCGAATTTAGAAAGAATGACTAAATCAGAGAACATTGCTTATATTATCTATACTTCTGGTTCTACAGGAACTCCTAAAGGTGTTTTGATACAACATCAAAGTGCTGTGAATATACTGACCGCTCTGGAAAAAGAGTATCCACTAACAAACACAGATTCTTATCTTTTGAAGACAACGTATACTTTTGATGTCTCAGTAACTGAACTTTTTGGCTGGTTTTTTGGAAAAGGTCGATTGGTCATATTAGAAAAAGATGCTGAAAAAGATCCCAAATCTATTTTACAGGTGATTGAGCAATATCATGTAACACATATTAATTTTGTTCCGGCAATGCTTCAGATGTTAGTTTACTCTTTAAATGAGCACGGTTGGAGGATTTTGAGTAATCTCAAGTATATACTGGTGGCTGGAGAAGCTTTTTCTGGAGAATTGGCAGAGACAATGAAAAAGAATACGAAAAATGTTTTTGTGGATAACCTTTATGGTCCTACCGAAGGGACAATCTATACAACGAGCTATTCTCTTGCTGATTGGAAAGAAGGTAGTGTTCCCATTGGAAGACCCCTTTGCAACATCCAGGTTTATGTTCTGGGATCAGAAGACCAACTACAACCCATTGGAGTTCCAGGTGAACTATGTATAGCTGGAGTGGGATTAGCAAGAGGGTATTTGAATCGGCATGACTTGACCTCGGTAAAATTCGTTCCCAATCCCTTTAACATAAAAGAAAAAATCTATCGTTCTGGTGACCTAGTAAAATGGAATTCAGATGGAACAATTCAGTTCATGGGTAGAATTGATCAACAAGTTAAGATCAGAGGTTTTCGTATTGAACTGGGTGAAATTGAAAGCCAATTACTAAATGAAGAACGCATTCATGAAGCCCTTGTCATGGATAGGAAAGATGATACGGGGAATACATATCTTTGTGCTTATTTAGTGGGAATAGAAAAGTTAGCAATAAATGAATTAAGGCAATATCTGTCAAGAAAGCTTCCTGAATATATGATTCCAGACTATTTTGTCCAACTTGACCAGATGCCTTTAAATCAAAGTGGGAAAATAGATCGAAAAGCATTACCTGAACCATCCGGGAGGATTTATACAGGGAATAGTTACATTGCTCCCGGAAATGAGCTTGAAGAACGGTTGGCACAAATCTGGTCAGAGATTTTAAACATAGAAAAGCCAGGTGTTGAAGACCATTTCTTTGCCCTTGGAGGTCATTCTCTAAAAGCTACCCAACTGGTTACAAAAGTTCACGAAGAATTCGAGGTTGAATTGTCGATCCGCGATGTGTTTTTACATCCAACCATCAGGAAATTGTCAGGATGCATTCAATCTGTAGATAAGTCAGTGTACGAATCGATTAAACGAATTGAAGAACGTGCATTTTATCCAGTTTCTTCTGCTCAGGAGCGCATATTCACCTTAAGTCAATTGGAAAAGGATGAGGTTCATTATAATATGCCAATCGTCTTCCGACTTAAAGGTAATTTAAACATTTCACAGTGTGAAGTTGCATTGAAAAGCCTGGTCCAAAGGCATGAAACTTTAAGGACATCCTTTGAGTTTGTAAATGGTGAACTGATGCAGAAGGTAAGTCCAGAAGTCGATTTTACATTGAAGATAATTGAGGAATCTGAAAAAGAACTTTCAGAAATCATTCAAACATTCATTGTTCCATTTGACTTAATAAGGGCTCCATTGTTTCGAACAGTTCTCATTAAACGCTCTAGTGATGAGTACATAATAGTTATGGATTTACATCATGCAATTGCTGATGGTACCTCTCTGGGCATTTTAATGAGTGATTTTCTTGCCCTATATCAGAGAAGTGAGTTACCTACATTAGTAATCCAGTATCGTGATTATGTAGTATGGCAAAATGATATTATGCTTTCTGACCGAATGACTGGTGAAGAAACATATTGGCTTAATCAATTGTCTGGGGAATTGCCGATACTGAATTTGCCAACAGATGCGCTTCGTCCTTTGCTGCAAAGTTTTGTAGGAGATCAATTTGACTTTATCTTGGATACTAATTTGACAAAACAGGTAAAACTTTTCGCAGAGAAAACAGAATCAACTCTTTTTATGATCCTTCTTGCAACTTACAATCTATTGTTATATAAATATACAGGCCAAAGGGATTTATTAATCGGAACTCCAATAGCAGGAAGACAACACGCAGATTTGGAAAAAATCCTTGGTATGTTTGTTAATACACTTGTGATGCGAACAGAAATAAGACCTGAAGAAACAAGTCTGGATTATCTAGCAAGAGTCAAAGACAATACACTGGCGGCATACGAACATCAGAATTATCCATTTGAGAGATTGGTAGAAAAATTGAATCCTCCAAGAGATCTGGGAAGAAATCCGTTATTTGACGTGATGTTTTCAATGCAAAATATGGATTTACCTACAATTACCTTAAAAAATCTACAAGTCGAACCATATCCATTGCAAAGTAAAGTATCTAAATTTGATCTCTCTTTATTTGCTATGGAGATTCAAGAAGATATTCATTTCACATTTGAATATTCGTCTAGGTTATTTAAAAAAGAGACCATTCAACAGATGGCTAATCATTTTATTTCACTGCTTAAAAATATGATTATAAGGCCTGATTTGCCTGTTTTAGAAATTCCTATGATCTCATCTGAAGAATGTCACTATTTATTGGTGGAATTAAATAATACACAAATGAATTATCGAGAAGATGTAACCGTTCATCAACTTTTTGCTGAACAAGTTGAAAAAACGCCTGATCATATCGCAGTAGTATATCAAGATCAACATTTAACATACTCTGAACTAAATTGCCAGGCAAATCAAGTGGCACATAGACTAAGGGAAGGTGTAATTGAAAGTGATCATATTGTTGGTTTGATGGTAAATCGATCTTTGGAAATGGTGATTGGTATGCTGGCTATTTTGAAAGCTGGTGGTGCATATTTACCATTAGATCCGGATTATCCAGAAGAAAGAATTCAATATATGATAGAAGATAGTCAGGTGAAATGGATTCTAACGCAAAATCATTTAAAAGATCGACTCCCAGGGAAAGTAAATCTGATAGATCTAACCGATCAAAACATTTATACTGGGAATGGAGAAAATCCAGTAGAGATAGCTAAACCAGAAAATCTAATTTACTTAATTTATACGTCTGGATCAACAGGTAAACCAAAAGGTGTTATGCTGGAACATCGGAATCTATCGAATTTGCTCCAATTTGAATTTGATCAAACCAATATTGATTTTAGTAAAGGAACTCTTCAATTTGCCTCGATGAGTTTTGATGTTTCGTTTCAAGAGATTTTCTCAACATTGTTGGCTGGAGGGATATTGTATCTAATCCCACAAGAATTACGCAATGAACCAGTTCATCTGCTCCAGTTCTTAGCAGAAAAAGAGATTGAAAACCTCTTTTTACCAGTCGCTTACGTTAAATTTATTTTTTCAGAAGAAGAATATTGGCGAGTCATGCCTTCGACGGTTAAACATATTATCACTGCCGGTGAACAGTTGATTGTAAATGAGCGGTTTAGAGAATATTTACAAAAAAACGATGTCTATTTACACAATCACTATGGGCCGTCAGAGGCACATGTTGTATCCACTCTAACTCTATCACCAGATGATGAGATTCCTGATTTGCCAACAATCGGGCGGCCGATTGCGAATACACAAATATATATTCTGGATTTCAGGAATAAACCACAACCCATTGGTGTACCAGGTGAATTATGTATAGGTGGTCATAATGTGGGTAGGGGTTATTTGAACCGTCCTGAACTGTCAAAGGAAAAATTTGTTGAAAATCCGTATAGAACTGGTGGAAGAATGTATCGGACAGGAGATCTGGCTCGTTGGCTACGAGATGGAACCATTGAATTTTTGGGAAGAATCGATAATCAGGTGAAAATACGTGGTTTCCGCGTCGAACTAGGTGAGATTGAAAGCCAACTGTTGAAAGTGCCGAGAATTAAGGAAACAGTAGTTACTGTCCACAGTGATGATCAGGGTAATCATGATCTTTGTGCATACCTGGTGACGGATCTGTCAATAGAGAGAATACGCAAAGAATTGGTGCAAAAAATACCAGAATATATGATTCCATCAAATTTTGTGCTCTTAGAAGAAATGCCATTAACTCCTAGCGGCAAAATAAACCGCAGGGTTTTGCCCAAACCTGAAGTATGTAAAGATTCAGGACATAAATACATTGCTCCAACGAATCTGGTGGAGGAAGGACTGACTAAATTGTGGACAGAGATTTTAGGTATCGAGCCAATTGGAATCGATGATCACTTTTTTGTACTGGGTGGTCATTCCTTAAAAGCAACTAGATTAGTGAGTCGAATTGAAAAAGAATGGGCAGTCAAACTTTCGTTAAAACAAATCTTCCAGAATCCAACGATTCGAGCCCTAGCAGAATGTATTCAAAAAGAGGAAAGATGGATCTATCAATCGATAGAACGTGTGGAAAAACGTGAGATGTATCCTACATCTTTTGCACAAAAGCGAATCTTTACTTTAAGTCAAATTGTTGGACAGGGCTCAGTTTATAATATGCCTTTTGTTGTTAAGTTTTTAGGCAATCTTAATATTCATCAACTGCAATCAGCACTTTTCCAATTGGTGCAAAGGCACGAGTCTTTACGTACAGGCTTTCAATTTGTTAAAGGTGAGTTAGTGCAAACAATCCATGATTCCTGTGATCCTATGTTTGAAGTATTAACGATGGATGATACATCGAAAGAGGCTATTGAGGAGAAGGTTCAAGCTCTGATTCAACCTTTCGATTTGACGAATCCACCATTATTGAGGGCTTACTTGATGAAATTAACGGATGATGAATATATTCTTCTTTTAGATATGCATCATATTATTTCTGATGGTGTATCTATGGGAATACTGATTCAGGATTTAATGGCTCTCTATGAGGGAAATACTTTACAAGAATTAAGAATTCAATACAGAGATTATGCAGTATGGCAAAATAAGCAGATGGAGTCTGAACAATACAAAAATGAACAGGAATATTGGCTTAACCAGTTTATAGATGAACTACCCGTTCTTGATTTACCAACTGATTATTCAAGGCCACGTATTCAAAGTTTTAAGGGGAATACAGTTCATTTTGAAGTAGAACCACAGTGGATTGAAAAATTGCGGCAACTCTCTGAAAGCACAGAAACGACATTCTTTATGTGTCTACTGGCAGTATACAACATCCTCTTATTCCGCTATACAGGTCAGAATGATCTTATTATAGGTACACCAATTGCAGGAAGATCCCATGCTGACCTAGAGAATATAATTGGAATGTTTGTTAATACGCTAGCATTGCGAAATCAGGTTTATGTTGCTGAAAGTGGTAGAGAATTGATACAGAGAATTAAAGCAAATTCCCTGAAAGCCTTTGCAAATCAAAATTATCTTTTTGAAGAGTTGGTCGAAAAACTGGAGATTGAGCGAAACCTGGGACGTAATCCTTTGTTTGATGCACTGTTTGCGATGCAGAATATGGAGATTCCAGAGATGCAAATGAAAGATTTTACTGTTTTACCGTACTCCTTTAAACATACCATTTCTAAATTTGATCTGGCTCTTTATGTTTCTGAGGAGGGTGATCGTCTACACTTTGTCATTGAATATTGCACAGAATTGTTCAAAGAAGAGACAATTCAAAGAATGTCCGGACATTTTTGCAAGATTCTTTACCAGATTGCAGAGAATCCGGATCAAAAGATTAGGACGATCGTGTTGGTTTCTGACAAAGAGAGAGAAGAACTACTTTATAAGTTTAACCAGACAGAATTTGAATACCCCAGCGAAAAGACCATACAACAACTTTTTGAGGAGCAGGTTGAAAAGACTCCTGACCAGGTGGCACTGGTATATGAAGACCAGCAATTGACTTATTGTGCATTAAATCAGAGAGCGAACCTGTTGGCACGCGTTTTACGACAAAAAGGAGTGATCCGTGATCAGGTTGTAGGGATTATGGCCGAACGCTCACTGGAAATGATTGTTGGTGTGTTGGCTATTATTAAGGCTGGTGGGGCTTATTTACCTATTGAAGTTGATTATCCTGAGAATCGGGTTCAGTATATGCTTGAAGATTCAGAAACCCAGCTTCTTTTAGCTACAAAGGAGGTAGAGGTTGAATTTGAGGGTGAAATAATTAACCTTGAAGATGCTAAACTCTACTGTGGAGACGATTCCAATCTTACAATCCAGAACCAGAACGATGATTTGATTTATATCATTTATACCTCAGGTTCTACTGGACAGCCCAAAGGGGTTATGATTCAGCATAAAAATGTAAATCGACTAATCTCGAATTCTAATATGTTGATCATCGGGAATCAAGACCGGATAATGCAAACAGGTTCTTTAGCCTTTGACGCATCTACCTTTGAAATCTGGGGAGCATTATTGAATGGGGCAAGTTTGCATCTGATTAGCAAGTCAAATTTGCTCTCTCCAGAACGGTTTAAAGAAAGATTGCACGGGTATCAGATTACCATGATCTGGTTGACAGCACCATTGTTTAATCAGTTAGTGGATGAAGATATCGAGATTTTTGCTAGACTGCATACCTTGATTGTGGGTGGTGATGCTTTATCTCCAAAGCATATTTGTAAAGTTAGAGAGGTATATCCAGAAATTAAAGTTATCAATGGCTATGGGCCAACAGAAAGTACTACATTTACAACTTATTTTGTGATTGAGGAAAGTTATGAAGAAAATATTCCGATCGGTTATCCAGTTTCCAATACAAAAGTCTACATATTGAATCGAGAAAATCAGTTGCAGCCAGTAGGAGTACTGGGAGAGTTATGTATTGCAGGGGATGGACTTGCCAGAGGATACTTGAAGCGTCCGGAACTAACGGTAGAAAAATTTGTTGCAGATCCATTCAACCCCGGGAAAAAGATATATCGAACAGGAGACCTAGTTAGATGGAGTAAAGATGGTCAAATTCAATTTTTGGGACGGATTGACCATCAAGTCAAAATTCGAGGTTTCCGAATTGAACTGGGTGAGATTGAAACCGAGCTATTAAAATATCCAGAGATCAAAGAGGTGGCCGTACTGGACAAAATAAATGAGATAGGTATGAAATATCTGTGTGCTTATATCGCATCTGATCAGAACTTGCAGACAAAAGAGATTAGAAGATATTTAAAGGAAAGATTGCCCTCTTATATGGTTCCATCATATTTTGTTCAGCTAGCAAAGATGCCTTTAACATCAAATGGTAAGATCAATCGAAAGGCATTACCAGAACCTGTCAGAATGTTGGAAGAAAACATTAATTATGTGGCACCAATCAATGAACAGGAAGATAAACTCGCACAAATCTGGAGTGACATTCTGGGAGTTGATAAAGTTGGAAGAGAGGATGATTTCTTTGAATTGGGTGGACATTCATTAAAGGCGACTCAACTGGTTTCGAGAATTTTGAAGGAATTTGAAGTGAGTCTTCCACTTCATGATGTATTTAAATACCCAATTCTGCGTGAACAGATGATCTATCTACTCAATGCTCAGAAAGCAGAATATATTGAGATTCCAAAAGTGCAGGAAAGAGATTATTACCCTGTCTCTTCAGCCCAAAAGAATTTAATGGTTTACCAACAACTCTTAGGAGATACCACAAACTATAACATTCCTGTAGTAATGGAAGTAAAGGGGAGTTTGAATTTTGAACGTCTTACAGAAAGTTTTAGTATATTAGTGGAACGACATGAATCTCTACGTACCTCTTTTGACTGGATTAACAATGAACCAATCCAGATGATTCACCAAAAGTTAGATTTCCATGTTGAACATTTAAAAGTAAAAGATGAACAAGTTGAAGATCTAATTCGTGAATTTGTTAAACCATTTCAATTAAATAAACCACCTTTGATGCGGGTTGCATTTATTGAAACGAAAGAACGACAATTTTTAGCTTTTGATATGCATCACATAATCTCTGATGGAACTTCCATGAAGGTTTTGATCCAGGAGTTAAGTAAACTCTATTATGATGGAGAATTGCCAGCACTAACATTGCAATTTAAAGATTATGCACTCTGGCAGAATGAACGGTTGAACTCAGGAGCATTGAAGCAACAGGAAAGTTTTTGGCTTAATGAGTTCAAAAACCTGCCACTTCCATTGAACCTTCCAAATGATTATGAGCGTCCGAAAGAAAAAAGTACCAGAGGTGGGTTAATTGAGTTCGAATTGGATGGTGCGATAACTGAAGTGATGAAAAAACTGGCCCGAGAAAATGATGCTACACTCTTTATGGTTGTTCTGGCTGCATACAGTATTTTTCTTTCTAAATATGGGGATCGGGAAGATGTTATCATCGGCTCTCCTATTGCTGGAAGATTGCACCCAGAGTTGGAGAAGGTAATAGGGATGTTTATTAACACATTACCACTACGTACCAGACCTATGGCCGGGCAAACCTTTACAGAATTTCTGCAAGAAATACGTTCAAATACTCTGAAAGCTTATGAAAATCAAGAATTCCAATATGAGAGAATGGTTGAAATGTTAAAAATCGAGACAACTTCAGGAAGAAATCCATTATTTGACGTCATGCTTGTATTTCAGAATTTTGGAATGCCTGAGGTGAAAACAAAGGAATATACATTAATACCATATTGGAATGAAGATCAAACCAGTAAATTTGACTTAACTTTATATGCCGGGGAAGTAGAGAACAAAATTCAGTTTGCTTTCAGATATAGCACAGACCTATTTAAAAAAGCAACAGTAGAAAGATTTGCTGATGAATTACTGTTTATGTTAGAGAAAGCTCTTACAAATCCAACTGTAAGGGTTGGAGAATTGAGACGGTCTATGGTGGAAGAAGAAAATGTGTTTAATCTTCTCGCCGCCAGTCTCGAAGAAGAATTTTAAAATGTAAGTGAAGGGAGGAAGGCTGCAACTATATCTAGATATGGTTGCAGTCCTATGGATATGAAAATAACTATTCCGGAATTATTTTACCAAATAGTCGATCAGATGCCTGATGCTGTGGCTCTTGAATACGGTAGTAAAAGAATCACATATAAGGAATTGGATCAAAAATCCAATCAGGTTGCTCATGCCCTACTGAATAGGGGATATAAAAAAGGTGCGTTTATTGGTATCTTTGTAGATAATCGTACAGAGGTGATTGTATTAATACTTGGGATTTTAAAAGCTGGTTGTGCATTCGTTCCCCTTGACCCTGGATATCCGAAACAAAGAGTAAAGTGTATGGTGGATACCGGGGATCTGGAGTTACTGATAACAGACTATAACCATTTGCAGCGAGCTTTAACGGATATAAAAAAGCAAAATCTAGATGTAGTTTTGTTTGATGAATGGGTTAAAGAGTTTGAGTGTTTAGAACGTCCAGCACAAATATATAAACCTGATGATCGGATTTATATATACTTTACATCAGGTTCTACAGGAAAACCAAAGGGAATTGTTGGCTGTCATAAAGGTTTGTTACAATTTATAAAATGGGAAAATGAAACTCTGGATATACAGCCTGGGACTCGTTTTAGCCAGATTGCATCGATTGGTTTTGATGCATTTTTAAAAGATACACTTATCCCATTATGTGCTGGAGGAACAGTGTGTATTCCAGAGCATAGAGATCTTTTATTAAATAGGATAAACTTGACAGAATGGATTGATGGAAATAATGTGCATGTACTTTCTACAGTTCCTAGCATATTTAAGTTAATTACATCAGGAAATTTAGAACCAGAACTATTTCAAAATCTGAAATATGTGGTACTGGCTGGAGAGCATATTTTACCAAATCAGCTCAAGAAATGGTATCAAATCTTTGATGAACGAATTCAAATTGTAAATTTTTATGGACCGACTGAAACGACTTTGACCAAGACCTGTTATTTTGTTTCCAAAAAAGATTTGGAGAAGGGTTTTATCTCTGCTGGAAAGGCTATACGAGGTTCACAGATAATAATTTTTGATGAAGAAATGAACCCTTGTAGTGCAGGGACGATCGGGGAAATATTTATTCGCACCCCATATCGAACATTAGGATATACTGATGCAAATCTAACCAGAGAACGGTTTATCCAGAACCCATTTACTGATGATCCGAAAGATCTTTTGTATAAAACTGGGGATTTGGGAAGGGTTTTGTTTGACGGAAATCTAGAAGTTCTTGGTCGAAAAGATTTTCAGGTAAAAATTCGAGGGGTCAGAATTGAACTAGGTGATATAGAAAATCAGTTATTAGATTATAAAAATATTAAAGAAGTGGTCGTTCTTGATCAGCAAAGTGCTGATGGTGAGAAGTTTTTATGTGCTTATATTGTTACCGCAGGAGATGTAGATGTAAAAGAATTGAGAAGAGATCTCTTACAACGTTTACCTGAATATATGATTCCTACTTTCTTTATCCAATTGGAACGAATACCATTAAATCCAAATGGCAAAGTTGATAGAAAAGCTCTTCCAGTACCGTCAGAGAGTCAGCATAATGTTAGAGAGTATGTAGCACCAAGCAATGAGGTTGAAGAGAAAATTGCACAGATTTGGGCTGATGTTTTAGGTGTTGACCAGGTTGGAAGAGAGGATCATTTCTTTGATCTAGGCGGTCATTCATTGAAAGCAACAACGGTGATCTCTAAAATATATCAGGAATTTGGTGTAAGGATTTCTTTAAAAAAAATATTTGAATTGCCAACTCTGAAAGAGTATGCGGGTTTTGTTCAATTACAAGAGGAGAAAGGATATTCTTCCCTTGAGAAGCTAGAAGAAAAAGATTTCTACCCGGTATTAGCAGCACAAAGACGTATTTACATTATTATGAATCAATTTGGTGAAAAAAATCCAACATATAACATGCCTAGATTTCTACAAGTAGATGGTATGTTAGATAATGAAAGGTTAGAGATAGCATTTCAAAAATTAGTACAACGACATGAATCACTCCGAACATCTTTTCATTTTATCAATGGAGAGGTGGTTCAAAAAATTGCTTCAGGGGTGGATGTAGCGATAAAAAGTGTAGTGGTTAGTGAACAGGAACTAAAAACAACTTTGCAAAATTTTATTCAACCTTTTGATTTAGAAAAAGCACCACTTGTGCGGAGTAGTGTAGTTAGAACAGAATCAAGGACTGTATTAGCATTTGATATGCACCACATTATATCAGATGGTACATCTATGGAAATACTTGTTGATGAGTTTTGTGAACTATATGCTGGTAATAATTTGCCTGATTTAAGGGTACAGTGCAAAGAATATGTTGTATGGCAAAATGATCAATTAGAAAGCAATTTAGTACATGAAGAAAAGTTCTGGCTAGAAAAGTTTTCTGAAGAGATCCCGTTTTTAAATATGCCAACAGATTATTCACGTTCTTCTG
Source organism: Halanaerobiales bacterium (assembly GCA_030627905.1). Classification (GTDB taxonomy): domain Bacteria; phylum Bacillota; class Halanaerobiia; order DY22613; family DY22613; genus JAGMES01. The sequence goes on along the minus strand of DAOVRZ010000033.1, from coordinate 25,021 downwards.
CAAGTTTTATAGGTGATCAGTTTTATTTTGAACTAACTGAGGAAGAAAGTGAAAAGTTACGACAGTTGGGTCAACAAAGTGGAACCACATTATACATGAATCTGTTAGCAATTTATTCAGTGTTTTTGGCTAAATACACGAAACAGGAAGATATTATTATAGGAACCCCTATTGCTGGAAGAAACCATCCAGATACGGTAGGAATGATCGGAATGTTTGTAAACACACTTTCGATGAGAAATTATCCTAAACCAAATCTTAAGTTTAAGGAATATTTACTGAAAGTCAAAGAAAATACGTTAAAAGCCTTTGAAAATCAAAATTACCCATTTGAGCTTCTCGTGGAAAACTTAGGATTGGCAGTAGAACGTGACCATAGTCATAACCCATTATTTGATACGATGTTGGCTGTTCAAAATTTGGACTTTGCAGAGAAGAAGATTCCGGGCCTGACTTTTAGTGTATACCCTTTGGAAAACCCGTCAACGAAGGTTGATCTAAATTTACATGTTAGAGAAATCGATGGAAAAATTCAATTTAAAATGATTTACAGAAGTCAGTTATTCCAGAAGAAAACCATTGAAAGGATGGGGTGTCATCTTCAAAATATTACGGAACAAATAACCCTAAATCCATCTGTAGCAATCAAAGATATTGAGTTGACCACTGCACAAGAGAAAAAAGAATTGTTATTTATATTTAATCAAACTGATAGAAGTTTTTCTAGTGGTCCAATTCACCAGTTTTTTAGACAACAGGTTGATCAGACTCCAGATTGTGTAGCTGTGGTTTATGAAAATGAAAAGTTAACCTATCGTCAATTGAATGAAAGAGCGAATCAATTGGCCAGAACTTTAAGAGAAAAGGGTGTTGAAAGGAATCAGATTGTTGGTATTTTGCTAGATCGTTCTATCGAAATCATTGTAGCTATTTTAGGTATATTGAAATCTGGAGGAGCGTTTTTACCGATTGACCCAGAGTACCCCAGTGATAGAATTCAATATATATTTGAGGATAGTCAGATTCATGCTATCCTGTCGAAGACTGGTAAAATGAATGATTATACATTTGATGGTGAGGTTATTTCCCTTGATGATCCGGTTTATTACTCTAAATCAACGGATGAGTTACCAGTAGTTAACTCCGTAGATGATTTGTGTTATGTAATTTATACTTCTGGTTCTACAGGGTTACCCAAAGGGGTGATGGTTGAACATAGAGCGTTAAGCAATTATACGATGCACATTATTGAAAAGCTGAATGTTCATGTAGAAGATAGAAGTCTTTTGTTAATGTCATATTCATTTGATGGTACTTATACAAATTTATGGCCAGCATTATTGGCAGGGGCATCTGTGTATATCATTTCTGATAGTGCATTTAAAGATTCTAACTTATTGATTGAGTATATTTATTTTAATCAAATAACTTTAATAAAGGTAATTCCTTCATTATTTAAAGTAATGCTTAATAGTACTGCATTTATGAATAAAGGTCAGATGTTATCTTTACGAACCATTATCTTTGGTGGTGAAGAGATAAGACCTAATGATTTAAAGATTTTTAAGAGAAAATACCCGAAAGTTACAATTGTGAATCATTATGGGCCAACGGAAGCAACAATTGGATGTACGAGTATTGTAGTTGATGACAAACGTTATGCAAGTTTTATCAAGAGACCTGTCATTGGAAAGCCTCACGCAAATATGCAGTTATATGTTTTTGATAAATATAGGAAAGTACAACCTGTTGGGGTTCCTGGCGAGTTATATATTTCTGGTGATGGTTTAGCAAGGGGTTATTTGAACCGATCAGATTTGACGGCAGAGAGATTTGTAGATAATCCATATAATCCAGGCAGAAAAATGTATCGTACTGGTGACCTTGCGAGATGGACACAGGATGGAGAAATAGAATTTTTAGGTCGAACGGATCATCAGGTGAAAATTAGAGGATATCGTATTGAACTTGGGGAGATCGAAAATCATCTGGTTCAACTTGATTTTGTAAAAGAAGCAATTGTTGTCGTCAAAAAAGATATTGAAGATGAAAAAATAATCTGCGCATACCTAGTGTCATCAAAAAAGGTGAGTATAAAAGAATTGAGAAAGCAATTAGAAAATAACTTACCACATTATATGATTCCAACTCAGTTCGCGTATATAGATCAAATTCCTGTAAGACCAAGTGGTAAAATCGATTTTGCCAGACTGTCAAAGGTTGAGGCTGAGTTGGATTCAGGAGAGAAATATGTAGCTCCTAGAAATGAGATTGACGAGAAGTTAGTCACAATTTGGGAAAATCTTTTGGATGTAAAAGGGATTGGCATAGATGATCACTTTTTTGAATTGGGTGGGCATTCCTTAAAATTAATGAATATGCTGGCAAAGATTCATAAAGAGTTTCAAGTAGAAATACCTCTTATGATAGCCTTTGAGGCCTTTACAATTCGTGAATTAGCTGAAAAAGTTAAGGATGCAAAGAAAAAGGAATATTATTCTATAAAGAGGTTAGAAAGAAGGGACTATTATCCAGTATCTTCAGCCCAAAAGCGTTTGTTTGCCTTACATCAGTTTATGCAGGATGATATTAGTTATAATATTCCTCGAATTGTGGAGATTAAAAGTTTACTGGACAGTGAGAGAATTGAGAGAACCTTCCAATCATTAATAGAGAGACATGAATCTTTAAGAACATCCTTTACATTGGTTGATGGGGAATTGGTTCAAGTCGTTCATGAACAAGTGAACTTTAAAATTCAACATCAGACTGTAGAAGAAGAAAAATTAGAACAATTGATTTTAAAGTTTATTCGTCCTTTTGATTTAAGTAAAGCTCCCCTTTTAAGAGTGGGTTTGCTTCAAACGGGAGAGAAGACTATTTTGATTATGGATTTACATCATATTATCTCTGACGGGGTTTCTACAAGTATTTTTATGAATGAATTTCTCGATTTATACGAAAATCGGAGTTTACCTGAACTGAACATCCAGTATAGGGATTTTGCTACATGGCAGAATGAATTTTTACAATCAGAACAGATTCAGGAACAGGAAAATTACTGGTTGGACTGTTTTAAAGGGGAAATTCCAGTATTAAGTTTGCCATATGATTTTCAACGGCCAAATTTTGTAGCATCGGCCGGAGATGTGGTTACTCATGTGATTGATAAAGAATTGGCAGTCAAACTAAAGGAATTGGCTAATGAGCATGGAGCAACTCTCAACATGATAATGATGGCGGTTTATTTTGTATTATTATTCCGTTATTCAGGCCAGGAAGACCAAGTTGTCGGCATGCCGATAGCTGGAAGACCTCATGCAGACCTGGAAAATATCATAGGATTTTTTGTTAATTCACTTCCAATTCGAAATCGTCCAGAAGGTCAAAAAACATTTATGCAATTTTTAGCTGAGGTATCCAAAAATGCCTTAGCTGCTTATACAAATCAGGATTATCAATTTGAAATGTTGGTTGAACGACTCAAACTTAATCGAGATTTAAGTAGAAATCCTTTGTTTGATACGATGCTTACTTTACGAAATACCAATCTGGAACATGATGCCTCAACTGATTTAAAGGTAGAGGCATATCAAACGAAATGGAATGCTGCCAAATTTGATATAGAATGTATGGTAACTGAGACAACGGAAGGTTTACAGACAGATTGGATATACTCGACATTGTTGTTTAGAAGAGAAACTATTGAGAGAATGGCATCTCACTTAACACAATTAATTCAAAACCTTGTTGAAGATCCAACTCAGAAACTTGCAAATATACAAATGCTCACTGATAAGGAACGAAGAGATCTCATTTATGGGTTGAACAACAGAAAAATGGAGATCAAAAAAGAGGAATCCCTTTATCATTTATTTGAACTTCAGGCAGCAGTTTCTCCAGAGAAGATTGCTCTAAAACATAATGATCAGGAGATTTCATTTGGTGACTTAAATAAAAGAGCCAATCAAATTGCATGGCTTCTCAGAAAATCCGGTGTACAAAAAGATAGCCTAATTGGCATATTGTTAGACAGATCCATTTTAATGGTCGCTTGTATTTTAGGTATTTGGAAAGCGAATGGTGCCTATATACCAACGGATACAGAATATCCAATTAAACGGATTCGCGATATTATGTCTGAGTCCGACGCACACCTATTATTAACAACAGATGCATATGTTACTCATGAGATTGAAGAAGAATTTGGCCAACAACTATTTAATATGGAAACTGTTGGTGTAGAAAAAGAAGACATCTCTAATCTCAACTTGAAGTTTGACCCTGATTCTTTAGCATATGTAATATTTACTTCTGGCTCAACAGGTAAGCCAAAAGGAGCTATGGTTGAACATGTAGGAATGAAAAATCACATGCTGGTAAAAGTAAACGACCTTCAGATTACACATGAAAGTATTATTGCTCAGAACGCTTCTCAGTGTTTTGATATATCTGTCTGGCAGTTCTTTGTAGCACTTATTAAAGGTGGAACAACGGTAATTTATTCCAAGGAAGTAGCCGTTAATCCTCCCCGGTTTGTGGAACTATTGATTAAAGATCAGATAACAGTTTTAGAAGTTGTTCCATCATTTTTATCAGTAATGTTAGATTATCTGGAAAATAAATACTATGAGTTAGAAACATTACGTTATCTTTTGGTCACTGGAGAGACTGTAAAACCAAATCTAATTCAGCGCTGGTTTGATTTATATCCATGTATAAAAGTGGTCAATGCTTATGGACCAACTGAAGCATCAGATGATATTACTCATTTTATAATGGATCGGGCGTATTTAGGGGAAAGCATACCAATAGGGTATCCATTGGACAACTTCCATATCTATATTGTGGATAAATATATGAATCTTTGTCCGATTGGAGTTAAGGGTGAAATTTGCGTATCAGGTATTGGAGTTGGACGGGGTTATATCAACAATTTAGAAAAAACAACACAGGTTTTTCTAGATGACCCATTTGTGCTTGAGACTGGTGTTCGACTTTATAAAACCGGTGATTTGGGTCGCTGGTTGGAAGATGGAATTATCGAATTTTTTGGACGTAAAGACTATCAGGTAAAAATACGCGGATTTAGAATTGAATTAGGTGAGATTGAAAATAGTCTAGTTGAACATCCTCAGATTAATGAAGCAGTGGTTCTAGATTGTGTGGATGAGAGAGAGAGTAAGTATCTATGCGCATATTTAGTAGTGAAAGAGGATTTATCAATTAAGGTAATCAGAAAATATTTACTGCAAAAAGTACCAGAATATATGGTTCCTGCTCACTTTGTCTTCCTGGATCAGATGCCATTAAATGCCAATGGAAAGGTTGATCGCAAATCTTTGCTGACAATGCAGGTTTCACTAGAAATTCCTAGAGAAGAATACAGAGCACCAGAAACAGAAGTAGAAATAAAAATTGCAGAAATCTGGGAAAAAATATTGGGTGTAGAAAAGGTTGGAATACATGATAATTTCTTTGAACTCGGAGGAGATTCCATTAAAGCAATTCAAATTATAGGAAAGGCAGCTCCAGAAGGTTACAATATGACAGTTAAAGATATTTTCAATTATCAAACCATTGCTGAGCTTTTAAACAATGTCGACTTGACCAAAAAATTGGAGATATCACAGGATGAAGTCAAAGGTAAAGTAGATCTGACTCCGATTCAAATAGAGTACTTTGAGAGAAAACTTAAAGATGTACATTATTATAATTTATCAAATCTATTCACGTTAAGATCAGATGTTGACCTTGTATTACTGGAGAAGGTATTTGAAAAAATTCTTGAACATCATGATGCCTTAAGGATGGTTTACAAAATGGAAAATGGCCAAATCCGTCAATATAATAGGGGCAACGATGAGATTGCATTTCAATTAAAAATCTTTGATCTATCCAATGATCCTGTAGAAATTCAGAAAATGAAATTGGTCCAGATCAGTGAAGAGATTCAGGCAAATTGTTCTCTTGAAGAGGATTTATTACTACGGCTAGCAGTCTTCGACCTGGGTGCTAACGGCAAACGATTACTCATTCACATTCACCATCTAGTTGTAGATGGTGTTTCATGGAGAATTCTCCTTGAAGATATAAATAATTTATATCATTCAAATCTTCAAAATGAGTTGCCCTTAAAAACCTCTTCTTATCAAGATTGGAGCCAAAAACTACGAAACTTTGCCAATACGCAAAGTATAGATGTGAGATACTGGGAAGAGATCGAGTCCAGTAAATGCCAGTTATTAACAGAAGAATCAATAGAAAACTATTATCTTGATCAGAAGTCCCAGGTAGTAACCCTGGACGAGGAATATACAAACTCTCTTCTGACTGAAGTTAATTGGGCATACAATACTGGAATCGATGATATTTTACTATCTGCATTGGTTCTAGCATTATCCGAGGAATTTAAGATAGATCAGTTTTTGATTAATCTGGAAAGTCACGGAAGAGAAGAAATTTTTGACGATGTAAATCTTACGAGAACCATTGGATGGTTTACAAGTCTCTACCCGCTATATTTTGAAAGAAAAGATTGTCTAGAAACTATGATTATATATATCAAAGAAAATCTACGAAGAGTTCCCAATAAGGGGATTAATTTTGGAATTGCTAGATATTTGCAGGAAAATGAAAAATTAAAGCAATTAATTGCTCAGATTGAATTTAATTATCTGGGTCAAATTGATGGTGTAACTGGTAAAGACGTTGAATCGACTCTCCTTGGAGGATCTTCTGATGATAAAGGGCGGAGTACAAGTCCTAATAATCAGTCGGCGATTTTATTAAGTATTACCGGGGTTGTTGTAAATCATCAATTGTCAATGTCATTTAATTATTCATCCACATTCTTTATTGAGGAAAGAATGAAGGAACTTGTAAGTCAGTTCAAGAGTAAATTAATTGACATAATTGACCACTGTCTTAACCAGAATAAGCAAACCTATACAGCTTCGGATTATGGTGTGGAAAATACATTGGATGAAGAAGATTTTGGTTATATTACTGATTTGTATAGTTAGTGTCATTGATTAGTATAATTGCTAATAATGATAAAAAAGCGAATAAATATTATTAAAATGCAACCAACTCAACTTTTATCATGACTCATTTTGACTAATTAGACTTAGAAAGGGGTATATTTATGAATCAAGACCGCATTGAGCTTATAAATGAACTAACACCAATTCAGAGTGGCATGTTGTTTCATAGTCTTTTAAATGAAGGTGGCATAACCTATTATGAACAGTTTTGTTATTACATGAAAGGAAAAATTCAGATTGAACAAATAAAAACAGCTTGGCAGATGGTAATTGATAAATATGAGACTTTTCGAACCGATTTTTTGTGGGAAAAAGTAAAAACCCCGGTTCAGGTTATACTTAAAAAAAAGGAAGCAGAGATTTATGAATATGATATAGCCAATTTAGATGAAATTAAACAAAAAGAATATATTGAGGAATTTAAAGAAAGTGACCTAAAAAAGGGATTTGATTTTCAGAAAGGAAAACTATGTAGATTATCATTAGTATGTCTGTCTGATGATAAGTATTTTGTTTGCTTTACTTACCATCATATTCTTCTTGATGGTTGGAGTGTTCAGGCTGTAACCAGAGATTTTTTTATGTACTACCATCATCTTGTAAATAAAATTCCTTTGCCAGAGATTAAAAATGGTCATTCTTATGCGAAATATCTACAGTGGTTGAAAAAAAGGGATCAAAATAGTGGGTTAGCATTCTGGGAAAAGTATCTGCAAGATGTTGAGCAACCTACCTTTCTTCTACAGTACACTGCATCGGAAAAAGGTCAAGTCATTCAAAACTCGTCAGAATATAAATTGGAGATTCATGATAAAAAATCAGATCTCATCAACGAGTTTTGTAAAAATCATAAAATTACTGCTAATTCGTTGATGCAAGTTGCTTGGGGGATTCTTTTACAAAAATATAATAATACGAATATTAGTTGTGCTGGTATGACTGTTTCTGGAAGACCAGCTGGAGTAAGTGGAATGGAAAATATGGTTGGATTATTTATTAATACTCTCCCAGTGGTAATCCAAAGTTCTCACAAGGTCACTATTGCAAATTTGTTGCAAAAGGTTAATCGAGAACTTGCTGAAGTTAATGAGTTTTCATATCTGGCATTACCTGATATTCAGAAAGTGAGCAACATCAGTAGTGAACGTGAGCTTTTTAATTCTGTCATTGTATTTGAAAATTTTCCAAAAGGGGAGATTATGAATCAGGTTACTCTGGACTTTGAAATTGAATTTGATTCAATTTTTGAGCTTACCAACTATGATCTGACCATAGTTGTTGCAAATCGTGATCGGTTACAGGTTCATTTTATGTATAATGATAAATTGTTCACCTCTGGGGAAATGAGCACAATAGCAAAACAATTTTTAAAAATTCTCGAAGTAGCAATCCAACATCCAGAGTTGCCAGTAACAGAAATCGATATATTAACTGAAAAAGAACGGGAATATCTTTTTAGTTTAAAGGGTTTAGAGCAGATGGAATTAGATGGTAAACCAATTGATCTTCTATTTGAGGAAATTGTAGAACAGATGCCAGATAAGACCGCACTTGTTTTTCAAAACCAAACGATGACGTATCAGGAATTGAATCAAAAGGCGAATCAATTAGCATGGTTACTGCATGAAAAAGGGGTAGGGCCAAACCAGATCATTGGGATTATGACTGAACGTTCTCTTGAGATGATTATTTGTATGTTGGGGATTTTAAAAGCAGGAGGAACATATTTGCCACTTGATCATGAAAATCCACCGGAGCGGATTCGGTTTTTCCTTCAGGATAGCAATGTCAAGCTACTTTTAACCCAATCACATCTTGCTGAACAAATATCACATTCTTGTGAGAAGATTTTTCTTGATGAAAAAACCATTTTTACTGGAAAAGATATAAATTTGCCTAGCTTAAGTTGTTCAAATAATCTAGCTTATGTTATTTATACTTCAGGGTCTAGTGGTAAACCTAAGGGTGTAATGCTAGAACATAGCGGAATTGAAAATCTTCAACAGGTTATTAATCGAGACCTAGGGATCCAATCTGATGATCGAATTATTCAGTTTGCTAGTTCTTCGTTCGACGCTTCTGTCTTGGAGATTTACATGGCTTTATTAACCGGAGCTACATTATATGTAGTTACAAAAGATGTTATTCGTGATCATGAAAAGTTTATGGAATATTTAAATTACCATCAAATCACAGTTGCAGTGTTACCTCCAATTTATCTTAATTATCTTGATCCAAAAAGGGTTCATACACTACGACATTTAATGACTGGGGGTTCAACACCCAGTAAAGAATTAATCGCTAGGTGGAAAGATCAGTTGGAATATGTTAACGGTTATGGGCCAACAGAAGGAACAGTATTTGTTACAAAGTGGCATTATCAACAGGGTGATGAATTACCTGAAAGTTTGCCGATTGGTAAACCGATTTTAAATACAGAACATTACATTATGGATTTAGGTGGGAATCTAGTTCCTTTTGGAACCATAGGAGAACTCTGTGTATCTTCTTCTGTAGCCCTTGCTAGAGGTTATCTAAACAGACCTGAACTTACAGAGGAAAAGTTTGTAATTAATAAGTATAATGGAAGAAAAATGTATCGAACAGGCGATCTGGCTCGATGGTTACCTGATGGTAATCTGGAATTTTTTGGACGAATTGATGAGCAGGTAAAAATCAGAGGATATCGAGTTGAGCTAGGTGAGATTGAAAGTTGTCTTTTAAAACAGGAGCAAATTAGAGAAGCAGTTGTTGTAGTATATGTCAATTCTAGAAAGGAAAACGAGTTAGCAGCTTATTTTGTATCAGATGAGGAGGTAAGTCTGGATATATTAAAAGAAAACCTATCCAGTAAGTTGCCTGATTATATGGTTCCATCTTATTTTGTAAAATTAGATAAAATTCCCTTGACCACAAACAACAAAATTGATCGAAAATCTTTGCTAGATCCCAAAGAATATATGATGCGTACATCCAAATTTAGGTCACCGAGAAGTGGAAAAGAAGAAAAATTAGCTAGTGTATGGGCAGAGGTTCTGGGTCATGAAACTGTGGGAATTGATGATAATTTCTTTGATCTGGGTGGAGATTCAATTAAGGCAATCCAAATCCTATCTAGATCCAGACGTGAGGATATTAATATTACTGTTAAAAATATTTTTGAGTATCGTACAATAGCAAAAATAATGGATTCTGTAAATATAAATAGAGAACAACAATTAACAAATCAGGGTGAAGCTAAGGGTGAAGTCATTCTGACACCGATTCAGCTTTGGCTTTTTGAATCTCAATTAAAACATCTTCAGTACTGGAACCAGGCCAATATGTTCAAGCTCGCAGAAAATGTAGATTTGCAATTGTTAGAAGATGTCATTCGGGAACTGATTTATCATCATGATGCATTACGAATGAAGTATGTGGTTCAAGATGACCAGATGATTCAAACCAATCGGGGTGTGAATGAAATTAAATTTGAGTTAGAAATGATAAATCTATCTGATTTGAGTCATGATGAGCAAAAAGAAAAAATGATCTCATGTACAGAAATGATTCAAGATCAATTGAATATGGAAAATGATTTACTGATTCGGGGTGTTGTCTTTGACCTGGGAGATCAAGGAAAAAGATTCTTTATATCAATTCATCACCTTGTAGTAGACGGAGTATCCTGGAGGATTTTACTGGAGGATTTAGAGAACCTTTATCAGAGCAAATTGCAAGAAAAGCTACCACTAAAAACAACATCTTTCAAGGAGTGGGGTGAACGACTGTATTCATATGCACAAAACAGTGCTATTGACATAAAGTATTGGAAAAATATCGACCTGGAAAAGATAGAATTTCTTATAGATGGAACAAGAGAGAAAAAAAATGATCAGATTAAAAATATCACAATTAAACTTGAGAAAAACAAGACAGAACAGTTGTTGACAAAAGTCCATCAGACTTATAACACTGAAATCAACGATATTCTACTCTCTGCCTTAAGTTGTTCGTTGTCAGACGTTTTTGATATGGAAGCAATCCTATTTACTCTCGAAGGTCATGGTAGAGAAGAACTGTGGGAAGATGTAGACCTTTCGCGTACCATTGGCTGGTTTACCAGTATTTTTCCTGTCTACTTTGAAAGACAAAAATCTATTGAACTAACTATTCAATATGTGAAGGAAGAACTACGAAAAATTCCACAGAGAGGTCTAAATTTTGGTATTGCTCGTTATTTGCAAAATGATAAAAAATTGCAAGAAATAAATCCAGAGATTACCTTTAACTATTTAGGTCAGTTTGATGGAATTATCCAAAAAGAAAAAGAGGGTTTGTTATCTGGTTCTCCAGAAAGAGCCGGAAGAAGTGTTCACTCGGACAATCGACATCTTGAGGCTATGGCAATAAATGGTCTTGTTGTAGATGGGCAGTTGCAATTGGCAGTTACATATAATGGATTCTATATTGAGGATGTAGTAATCGAACAGTTTAAAGAGAGTTTTGTAACAAATTTAGAACAGATTATCGACCATTGTCTGGCCCGGAAAGAATCAACATTGACAGCTTCTGATTTTGGGGTTCAACATTTATTTGAAATGCAGGGTTTTGAGCAACTCAGAGTGATTCCTAGTTATCAGAATCTAAAAAATGTTAAAAAAATCTGTGAACTTGCTCCCCTGCAACAGGGTTTTTTATATCAAAATGTAGCAAATCCCTTAGACTTAAATTATCACCAACAGGTCTGTTATTATTTGGAAGGTGATGTCAATATTGAGTTATTAAAATTTGCCTGGGAGGAAGTAGTTAAGCGGTATGATATTTTCAGAACAAATTTTCACTGGAAAGAGTCTTTAGTACCTGTCCAAGTTGTCTTAAAAAATAAAGCTGCCGAAATTTATGAATTGGATTTATCACATCTGTCACCAGAAGAGCAAATTCGACATAATGATGAATACAAGCAACGGGATTTGCAAATAGGATTTAATTTTTCATCTGGTAAATTAAACAGAATTTCTATAATTAAAATGAGTAATCAAAAATATTTTATTTGCTGGAGCTTTCACCATATACTTTTGGATGGTTGGAGTGTTCAAATTGTGTTGCGTGACTTTTTAACAATATATCGTCAAAGTACTCATCAGTTAGAATTGCCAGATACTCCGAAGGTACAAATGTCAGACTTTATTCAGTGGTTGAAGAGGAAAGATATAGAGCAAGGTTTAGCCTACTGGAACGAATATTTACAGGAAGTATCACAACAAACATATCTTTCTGTAACATTGCCACCTAGTAAGGAAGAAGACGAATCTGTACCAATAGTATATTGTGGACTGGACAAGGAGCAAACGACAAAAATTCATGAATTCTGTAAAAAGTATGGAATTACTGTCAATGTTTTAATGGAGACTTCGTGGGGAATACTTTTGCAGAAACTCAATAATACTGATTTTAGTTGTTTTGGAATGACAGTTTCTGGAAGACCAACTGATTTAAGTGATATGGAGAAAATAGTCGGATTATTTATCAATACATTACCTGTGGTTATTCAAAGTAAAGGAAATGAAAAAATTAAAGATGTTTTGACAAGAGTAAATGAAGAGTTGTTAGAAATACGAGAATATGAGTATCTGAGTTTATCACAAATTCAAAAAATGAGTCCAATTAAAGTAACTGACGGTCTTTTTAACACAATTATAGTTTTTGAAAATTATCCAATACAATCTGTCTTCAGTAAAAATAGTTTTGATTTTAATGTCATTGTTGATTCTTTGCATGAAAAATCTGATGTTGACTTAACACTGATAATTAACAATAAAGAAAGAATTAGTTTTGAGTTTATGTATAATGCAACTCAGTTTACAAGGGATTCAATCACATGGATTTTTGAACATTTCACAAATATTATTAATTTTATTGTCACAGAAATTGACACAGATCCAGATGTAACTATTTCTGCTATTGAATGGCTTAATACAACTGAAAAAGAAAATGAAATCTATGCATTTAATAATACTAGAGCCGAATATCCAGGTGAACAGACAATGGTTCAGCTTTTTGAAAACCAGGTAGCGAAAACACCTTTTAAGATAGCAATTGAAGATGAAATTCAGCAGATCAGCTATCGGGAACTGAATGAAAAGGTCAACCAATTGAGTAAAGTTTTACGAGAATATGGAGTTCAAAAAAACCAGATTGTTGGGATTTTAGCCGAACATTCAATTGAAACTGTCATAGGAATTCTTGCGGTTTTAAAAGCAGGGTGTGCGTATTTACCAATAGACCCAGATTATCCAGAAGAGCGAATTAGCTATTTGCTTGATGATAGTGGAATTCGGGTTCTTCTGACTCAGATTCATTTAATGGAAAAAGTTTCAGTGGATGGACAAATGATTATACTTACAGATGAAAATAATTACCAGGGAGATGTTTCAAATCCGCTGGTTATGGCAAGCCCATCTGATCTTGCTTATATCATTTATACTTCAGGTTCAACGGGTCAACCTAAGGGAGTTATGATTGAACATCAAGGGTTGGTTAATTATACGATCTGGGCACAAAAAGTTTATGTAAAAGGTGAAGAGGTTGCATTTCCACTGTATTCTTCTCTTTCCTTTGATCTGACAGTTACTTCTATTTATGTACCACTTCTATCAGGTAACAAAGTTATAATTTATAAAAAAGAGGAACATGATTTGTTGATTAGCAAAATTATTGAAGATGATAAAGTTGACGTCATAAAATTAACACCTGCTCATTTACGGATTATTCAGGAGTTAGAGATTCATAACACCAGATTAAAGAGAATGATTGTTGGGGGAGAGGAGTTAAAAACAGATTTAGCAGCGGATATTTATAAAAAATGGAATGGTAACATTGAAATATTTAATGAATATGGGCCAACAGAAACAGTTGTTGGTTGTATGATTCATCAATTCGACATTGACAAAGATCAAGATGTATCAGTACCAATCGGATATCCAGCAGATAATGTTCAAATTTACCTTCTGGATGCAAATTTAAAACCTGTGTATTCCGGAATTCCGGGAGAAATTTACATTTCTGGGGTTGGTGTAGCAAGAGGTTACCTTAATCGTCGAGACCTAACCCAGCAAAAATTTGTGGAGCACCCCTTTATGCCAGATCAGAAAATGTATCGTACGGGCGATTTAGGCCGAAGATTACATGATGGACGGATTGTGTATTTAGGAAGAATTGATAGCCAGGTTAAGATTCGGGGATATCGAATTGAGGTTGGGGAGATTGAATATCAACTTCTTCAACATGAAGATATTCAAGACTCTGTATGCCTGATCAAAGATGACCAAACCAGAGGTAAACAAATTTATGCATTCATTGTACTCAAAAAAGAGATGCAAGTGGAGAATCTTAAACATTATTTAGCACAAAGACTGCCAGAATATATGATTCCATCATTCTTTATTCAGGTTGAAAAAATACCACTAACTCCAAATGGTAAGGTTAATCAGCGTGCTCTTCTGCTTATTGAAAATGAGGGTTTAACAGGTAAGGAGTTTGATGAACCGAAAACTCCTTTAGAAAAACGTATGGCAAAAATTTGGTGTGAAGTATTAAATGTGGATCAGGTTGGGGTGAATAAAAATTTCTTTGAGTTAGGCGGGCATTCAATAAGTGTTATTTCTTTATGTGCCAGGATATCAAAGGAATTCAACATCCAACTTGACTTCACAGATGTCTTTCAATCTCCGACAATTACAAATTTGATAATACTTTTGAAGTCTAAAAATGTAAAAGAGTTTGTAGCCATTGAAAAGGCAGAAGAGAAAGATTATTATCAGCTTTCTTCTGCACAGAAAAGATTATATGTTGTAAATTTACTTTCAATCAACTCAACAGAGTATAATATTCCAACAATATTAAGAATTGATGGTGAGTTTGATCTTCAAAAGATGGAAGATGCATTTCAGAAATTAATAGAAAGACATGAAGCTTTAAGAACTTCTTTTGCTCAAATTAATGGTAAGCCTGTCCAAATCATTCATAAAAAAGTGGATTTTCATGTGCGACATCGAAAAATTTTAAATGAAGAATTAGAGCAAGTGATGGCTGAATTTGTTCAATCGTTTGATTTGCAGAAAGCACCACTGTTTAGGGTTGAGGTTCTGGAAACAGATCAAGAAAAAGTATTCATGGTTGATATTCATCATATTATTGCTGATGGAGTGTCAATGAATCTATTGATTCAAGAATTTACCCAATTATATGCAGGAGAAACATTGCCAGTGATTAAAATTCAGTATAAAGATTTTACAATCTGGCAAAACGATCTTTTTGAGACAGGTCATTTAAAGAAACAGGAAGAGTACTGGTTAAATGCTTTTGCAGATGAAATTCCAGTTTTAGATATGCCAGCAGATTTTCCAAGATCTTTAGCATTAGGTTTTGATGGTGGAACTCATTCTTTTGAGTTGTCAAAAGAACTTTCCGACCAAATCAAAAAACTTAATCTGCAATATGAGGTCACATCTTTTATGATTCTACTAGCAGTTTACAATGTTCTACTTTCTAAATATACAAATCAGGAAGATATTATTGTTGGAGTACCAATCGCGGGAAGAGTTCATGCAGATTTAGACAATACAATTGGGATGTTTGCTAACACTCTGGCTATTAGAACAAAACCAAATACTACTAAGACATTTAGCGGTTTTTTACAGGAAGTTAAAAATGTCGCTCTACAGGCATATGAGAATCAGGATTATCAATTTGAAATGTTGGTAAATAAATTAAACCTGGATCGAGATTTAACCCGGAATCCTCTTTTTGATGTAATGTTATCTATGGAAAAATCAAATAAAGTAAAAACACCTTTAAATGGGGTTCAGCTTTCACCTTACTCTATCAAAAACAGATCAGCCAAATTTGATCTGACTTTAGTAGGGGTTGAGACAGATGATGAATATTATTTTACCTTGGAATATCGTTCAAATTTATATCGAAAAGACACAATCGAAAGATTTGTTCAACATTTTGTTAAAATTGTTGAGATTGTAACTGCTGATTCAGAAATTGAACTTCAGAATATTAATATGTTATCTGACGAAGAGGTACAAAGGCTTGTTGTAGATTTTAATCAAACTCAGGTAGATTATCCGAAAGATAAGACCCTAGTACAATTGTTTGAAGAGCAAGCAGAGATATCTTCTTTAGAAATGGCTCTCTGCTTTAATGGGCAGGAATGGACTTACAAAAATCTTAATCAAAGAGCAAATCAAATAGCCAGATATTTGAAGAACAAAAGTGTTACAGCAGAAAGTATCATAGGAATACTAATGGAACGTTCACCTGAGATGATTGCTGGTATTCTTGGGATTTTAAAAGCTGGAGGTGCTTATTTACCGATTGATCCGGATTATCCAGACGAAAGAATAACCTTTATGCTAGATGATTGTAAAACAAGTATTGTAATAACACAACAACACTTGCAAAAGCGAATTCCTGCTACAGTTACTACGGTTTTTCTGGATCAGGAAAACATTTTGGAAGAAGATAAATCTAATTTATCTTATATTGCTCAACCAGACAACCTAGCCTATATTATTTATACTTCTGGTTCAACTGGAGTGCCAAAAGGGGTAATGATTGAACATCGCGGGGTAGTAAATTATGTGGAATGGGCAAAAAAAATGTATCTGAAAGGTGAGTCTGCTAGTTTTCCATTATATTCTTCACTATCCTTTGATTTGACAGTTACATCGATTTTTGTTCCTCTTCTTTCTGGAAACCGAATGGTTATTTATGGAACAGAAGAAAGTGAGCTATTGATTGACAAGATTTTAAGAGATGATAAAGTAGAGATCATCAAATTAACTCCTGCACATCTCCGGGTGCTTAAAAATCTGGAAATAAAGCCGAAAAAGTTGTGTCGGATGATTGTAGGTGGCGAGAAATTGGAGACAGAATTAGCATCAGAGATTTATCAAAAGTTCGATGGGAATATAGAAATATACAATGAATATGGGCCAACAGAAACAGTAGTAGGATGTATGATTTATAAATATTGTCCAGAAAACGATCTTAGAGATTCAGTACCAATTGGCTATCCTGCTGATAATGTTCAGATTTATGTTTTAGATGACCACTTACGTCCTGTGGGTTATGGAATTCCTGGAGAAATGTATATCTCTGGTGATGGAGTTGCAAGAGGGTATTTGAATCGAGCAGAGCTTACTGGGGAAAGATTTATTGAGAACCCCTTTATTGATGGAACCAGGCTTTATAGAACTGGAGACTGGGCAAAACACCTTTGTGATGGAAATATAGAATTTTTAGGACGCAAAGACCATCAGGTTAAGATTAGAGGTTATCGAATTGAGTTAGGAGAAGTGGAAAAGCGGATTTCAAGTTATCAAGAAATCGAAGAGGTTGTTGTTTTAGCTAAAGAAGATGTACATAGTGGTCAGCATTTGCGTGCCTATTATACTACTCATGAAAGTATCAACACAAGCCAATTGCGAATCTATCTAGAGACAGTATTACCGGAATATATGATTCCTTCGTTTTTCATTGAGATAGAAAAATTATCTTTTACAACAAATGGAAAAATAGATCAGACAGCCCTTTTACAAATGAGTCCAGAAAACTATAAAGAAACTAATTTTGTAGAACCGAGGACCAGAGTAGAAAAGATGCTGGCTGAAACCTGGAAAGAAGTTATAGGTAGAGATAAAGTCAGCATATATGATAAATTTTTTGAAATCGGTGGAGATTCTATCAAGGCAATTCAATTAATGAGTAAAATAAACCAGAAAGGTTATAAAATTAGGCTAAATGATTTCTTTAACCATCCTACAATAGAACAACTGGCAAAAGTGATTAAATACAATTCCCCCATCAAAACTGAGCAGGGAGTGGTAAGTGGCGAGGTTCGTTTGTCTCCAGTTCAACGTCAAACTATAAAAACAGCAGATAATATAAATCATTACAGTTATCCAGTTTTACTGCAACCTAAGGAAAGATTAGACTCTACTGTAATGATCGAAGCTTTGCAGGTATTAATTGAACATCATGATGCATTACGTATAAATTATATTCCTGAAAAAGACATATTTATTCAAAATAAAGAATATTTAGAGCGAGAGTTTATCCTGGAGTTTCATGACCTTTCTCATTTGTCGATAGAAGAACAGACAGATCAAATAGCATTTTATGGAACTAAACTAATGCAAAGTTATGATATTATAAATGAGTTAATGGTTAAAGCAGCAATATTTGATTTGGGTGAAAGTGGGCAAAGATTCTTGTTTGCTCCACATCATCTCGTTGCTGATCCTATTTCTGGAAAAGTATTGATTGAGGATCTGACCCAAATTTATTTATCTTTAAAACAGGGTAAAAAAATAGAACTACCAGCAAAGACAACTTCTTTTAAAACCTGGACTGATGCATTGTATGAATACGGAAAGAGTCAGATCACTGAGGAAGATAGGGCGTACTGGGAAGATATTATTCAAATAAAGGTTAGTTTACCTATTGATTTTGATCATGGTCCAAACCTATGGACAAAGATGGGGAAAGTCAGTGCTCATCTTTCAAAAGAAGAAACAGAGCTATTGCTGGCACATACAAATCAGGCTTATGAAACTGAGATTAATGATATCTTACTCACATCTCTGGCAGTAACATTACAAAAGTTTACTGGCAGTGATGAAACGCTGGTGGAACTACATGGACATGGTAGAGAAGATCTTTTTGATCACATAAATCTTTCCAGGACTGTAGGGTGGATGACGATGTCATATCCAGTAAAGTTGGACGTAAGAGGGAGTAACAACCTCGAAAGGCAGATCTTAACAATTAAAGAACAGGTTCATTATATTCGTAATAAAGGAGTGGATTACGGAATTTTAAATCACATGAGTGAGAATCCGTTATCAGAATTAAATCTGGCTAATGTAGTTGTTTTTGAGTATATGGGTCAATATGACCAGGAAATTCAGCAAAATCCACTCTTTGATTTTGCAGTAGAATACTATGGGGAGAAGGTGAGTCCAAATTATTCTAAAGAGACGCCGATTACAGTGGTTGGTTTGGTGATTGGAGGTCAGTTGCATATAACATTTAATTATAGTGAGACAAAATATAATCAACAAACAATTCAAAAAGTATGCGATGAATATATGACAAATCTAAAAAATATTATTCAACATTGTACTAACATGCAAAAGGTAGAAGCTTTAGAGAGTTAAGGGTAAAACAAAATAAAGTAGGGGTTACCTTTAGATAGGTAACCCCTTTAAACTGCTAATAGTATTTATGTACATTGAAGGATTAGTATCTAAATCTAAGCAGGAATTACGTTCTCGATGAAGAATCTATTTAATTTAAAGAGAATGTCTGTTCGATTCAGACAACAGGAGTTGATTATATGATTCTTATCGTAGCAGAAAAACCATCTGTAGCTCGAAGTCTTGCTTCCGTTCTAGGGGTTAAGGGTAAAAAAGATGGATATCTAGAGGGCAATGGGTATTGGATCACCTGGGCCTATGGTCATCTGATCACCTTAAAAGAGCCCAAGGAATTAGATGAACGATATAAGTATTGGTGTTTGGAGGATCTTCCGATTGTCCCGGCGAGTCTCAAGTTCAAGATTATTGAAAAAAAACAGTTTGGTGTGATCAGGCAACTGGCACTGAAAGCCTCTCAGATTATCAATGCTTGTGATGCCGCTCGTGAAGGTGAACTGATCTTTCGGTTGATCCACCTGGTCTCTGGAGTGAAAAATATTCCAGTAAAGAGGCTGTGGCTCAACTCACAGACCGACGAAGCCATAAAGAAAGCCTTCAAAAATCTAAAACCTTCAGCTCAGTATGATAACCTCTATAAATGTGCTAGAAGTCGGATGTTTGCCGATTGGCTGATTGGGATGAACGCCACTCGTGCCTTCACCGTCAAATTTGGGGGCAAAGGAAATGTCCTAAGTGTAGGTCGAGTTCAGACACCAACTCTGGCATTTGTCGTCCAGAGAGCAGAGGAGATCGAGAACTTCGTCCCCCAGACTTTCTGGGAGCTTTTCATTGATACCCAGTACGGTGAATTTAAATGGTTTGATGAAGATGGCGATCGAATCTTAAAACAAACTCATCTGGAAGAGTTAAAGCAAAAGTTAGAACCTACCGCAAAAGTCACAAAAGTCCAACGGAAAGTAGAGAATAAAAATCCGCCTTTACTTTATGACCTAACTTCATTACAAAGGGAAGCGAGTAAAGCCTTTGGACTTACTCCGAAAAAGAGTTTGGGCATTTTACAAAAGCTCTATGAGGAGAAGAAGGTTTTAACCTATCCGCGGACAGATTGTCCTTATATTTCCAGTGACATCAATATCCTAGAGTTATTTCAGACGATTCAAAAGTCTAACCGACATGTAGATATTGAAGCTGGCTCCTTGAACTTAAAGAGTAAAGCGGTGAATAACAAGAAGATTACCGATCACCATGCTATTATTCCGACCGAGGTTGTTCCCAAAGGATTAACGTCAGATGAAACCAAAATCTACGATATGGTGGCACGAAGATTTGTTTCCGCGTTTCTCTCACCGAAAAAGACACAGGTTTTCAAGGTTGAAGCAGTATCAGGAGGGGAAACCTTTAAGGCCAGATATCAAAAAGTTCTCGATCCTGGATTTACCATCCTTTGGAAAGATGATACTGTGAAAAAAAATACTAGCCAGTTACCAACGATTAAGGAAAATGAAATTCTAGAGATTAACCAAGTTCGGGATAAAGAGGGAACAACGACTCCACCCGAATATCTAACCGAAGATACGTTGTTAGGATTGATGGAACGTTGTGGTAAACTGGTAGATGATAAAGAGCTCAAAGATGTTCTCAACAAAGCCAAAGGGATTGGAACACCGGCGACCCGAGCCGAGATTATCGAAAAGTTATTTCGGTTAAATTACATGGTCAAAGAAGGTAAAAAGATCAAGCCCACTCAAAAAGGGAGGGACCTGATGAAGTTATTAGCAGACGACCCGTTAATAGACCCGACCTTTGTGGCGGGGTGGGAGCAAAAATTGAGTCAGATCGAAAAGGGGGAGCTGGTGGAAAGAGATTTTATCGATGAAATCAAGCTCTATATTCAAGAACTGATTACAAAATTGGAAAAAACAGATGGGAAGCGTCTGTCTGATGGTAAAGATTCTTTCGGCAAATGTTTAAAATGTGGAGCCCCACTCATTGAAACAAAGAGATCTTTTAGTTGCCCAAACTGGAATCATCCGCAAAAGAAATGTGATTTCAGCATTTTTAAGGTGATTGGTGGTAAGACGCTGACCCCTAACCAAGTGAATACTCTGCTGAAAAAGAGAAGAACTGCGATACTTAAAGGTTTTAAGTCTAAAAAGACGGGGAAGAAGTATCAGGCACGACTGATTCTTGACGAGAATCTAAAGGTTAAGTTTGAATTTGAGTAAGGGAAAATGGTAATCGACGAGAGGCATCTGTGCCCATATTGATGGCTTATGCATCAGTAAAAGAGAACCTGGATCAAAATTATCTAGTAGTAGAAGTCCTTGAGGAGGCAAGAAGTATCGAGCCAGACAATATAGAGTTATTACTCTTATATATCACATTGCATGGCCAATCGGGAGATTTTGTTTCACACCTTTTTTTCCATCCATATGAAAACCTCCAATTGTAGTTTATTATATTCTGCAATTGGAGGTTTTTTATTGTCATTATGGTTCAAAATAAATGTCATATTTAAGAAAATAATAGAGCAAAATTAAAAATAGAATCAAATATGAAAAACAAAGAAGGAAATTTGTATTTATTGGCGAAATAAAGATAAGGACTATTTTTAAGTAATAAGTATTTATTTGGAAAACCGATATATTTTATAGTCTTATATTTTTCAAGTAAATATAGAGTATTTCATCTACGTTCAGGTAGTATTTTATATTATAACTAAACGATGCTATACGCTAGGTTTGAATAAACACTTAGGTAGCATTTTTTAAGTCTGAACAGAAAGGATCGAATAATCATGTTGCGAAATGAGTTAGACCATATTGGGATTGCTGTGGAAGAGATTGACCAGGCGATCGAATATTATCAATGGTTTGGTTTTGAATGTACCAAACCATTGGTTGATCCGGTTCAAAATGTTAAATTAGCTTTATGTCGGAATGAACGATATGATACTTTGGAGTTGATTGCAGCGATTGATGAGACTTCGCCTAGTTTTGGAGTTTTGCAGAGAAGAGGTGAGAGTCCGTATCATCTATGCTATAAGGTTTCCAGCATAGATGATTTTTTTCAACAATTAGATCAAGAGCAATTTGATTATGAAGTGGTGAGTCCACCTCAGCCTGCCTGTTTATTTGGGGGACAGGCTGTGGCTTTTATTTACTTACCAAAGATTGGATTGCTAGAATTATTAGAAGATCCCCAGATGGAGGATGAAAAGAAGAAAGATTATGATTCCACCGCGCTCATCGTCGCTTCTGATCTGGCTGCAAACCTTCGGTTTTATCAGTTGTTAGGATATAAGATTCTTAGTCAAAAAGAAGAGGTACAGAAGAACCAGGTATACCTGACACTTGAAAAAGAAAATAGTGGACGGCTTCAAATTATTATTCCTTCAGAAGAGAGCAAAGAAATGGAGTTTTTAAAGCAAAATGGACCGGCTTTATTGCAGTTACTTCTTTTGGTAGATGATATGGATGAGTTGATCGCAGGGATGGAAGAAAAAGGTCGGAATTTTACAGAATTTTCACGCGAACAGATTGTACCCAATTTAAACAACGTTAATCGACTTATTCAGATTAATGATGTAAGTTACCTGTTCTTTTATAACGAATTTTCTAAGGCGGATATGGTTGTACCAGAGATGAAAGCAATGTATCTAACAGAATCTGATGTAACGGAAAGTCAGAAGTTAGTTTTAGAGTTGGATGATATACAGGATGCCCAGATGAATATTATTGTGCAGATGGATCTGTTAGGAATGTTACAATCTACAGTTTTTAAGGAAGCAGTCCAGACGGTTCTTCAAAAATATCCACATCTAACTTCTATATTTGTTAAGAAAGGTGAAATCATACAACAGACCTTTTCACAGGAAGATGTAAAATATCGCTATCTTGATTATACGATAGAAGATTACTTGGATCAGACCAGCAAGTTTTCAGAATTATTGGCTAATGAGAAAAGAAGCACTTTCGATTTAAGAGAAAGTGGAATGCGATGTACTTTAGTGAAACGGGGAGAAACTTTACATACATTTAAAGTTATAGTTCATAGCTCATTAGTAGATCAATGGAGTATTTCCTGTTTGATTTCAGAGATTGGGCGGGTTTATCACCGACGGGTTCATTCTTTAACGTTTGAAATTTTAGCTGGAGAGTACGATTATTTTGATTATGTATGTTGGAATAAGGAACTGATGCAAAATGCGTATATGAATATGTATCTTGATTATTGGTTCGATCAGTATGCCACCCCTCCTATTCAATTAGAATTAGTAATTGATCAAAAGGGAGGTCAAAAGGGCCAGTCTAGCGATCATTCTTTCAGCATTTCCCAGGAATTAACCGATCAACTCCACTGTTTAGCTGAAGAGCGCGAAATACCTTTAGAGCAGATTATGCTAGCAGGGTATATATTACTTTTGCGGAATGTCAGCCAAATGAATGATATAACTGTTGGAGTTCCTCTAGATACTCATAAACAATTGTTAGGTAATATTAGCAATATATTACCAGTTCGGGTGAATACTTCTGAAATGTTTTTTTTTAATCAATTGTTAGAAGAAGTTCATCATCAAATGAGTCATGGTCTAGAATTTAAACTCTATCCGTTGTATGCCTTAATAGAAAAATTGGGTTTGCAATTTACAGAGATGAATCCTCTCTTTTCAACTATGTTGGTCTCTTGGTTAGATGACTTTGCGTTTCAATCAGGAGAGTTAGAGTGGAAATTAACTGACTATCAGTACCCATTGCTGGGATGTGACTTGACTCTTATATTATTCGCTCATTCTGGGGAACTTCGAGGTAATTTTACATATAATAAGAATATTTTTAATCAGCAGTTGATCGAGTTATTTGCTGAGCGGTATCTTAAAATATTAAATACCATTAGCCAGATCATTACCGTGTAATTATTGTTTTGTTACTACTCACCTACTAACATTTTACTAAAAAATATTTGGTAAATAATGTGGATTATTTACCAATGAATAAAAGGATTTTAGTAATTTATGTAGAATGTACATTACTAAGATCTGGAATTTTTGAGGTGACATATATAATGAATGAAGATAAAATTATTGAAGTTTATAATAAAGGTATTACAGAAGTTATATTTCTTATAAAGAATAAGAATGACAGATTAAACAGATTATCTGATGAAAATAATAATCTTTCCAATAATAATGTAGAACTTAATGGTGAAATAGCAAGGCTGAAAAAAGAAAACAAGGAATTAACTATCAAATTGGAAGAGTTTGATAGTTAAGAGCAATAAAAATAGCAGCAACAGTAGTAAGCCTCCTTCCTCTGATTGTTAAACGTCATTTTATTCAATCCTACAAAAATCAAATTATGTTAGTTTAAATTTTCTCATGAAACTACTAAACTTTATAGGATTAAATAATCTGATTTATATTGAGTATATTTTGGCACTCCATATTTGCTATTTCATCATCTAATACTATTAAACCAAATGTTTTTAAAATTAAAAACGAGGAAAAGCATACCCTATTAGACTGGCTATCACCTTTCCTCACTTCTACTTATAAATATCATAATTTGTAACTATTCAGTCGAATCAACAAATTCGTACTAAATCCCATTAAGTTTTTTACTGTTTTAATTTAAAAATACACATAAAAGTTGTTCCAAATTGGCTTGAAGTGTTGAAAACGCTGTCTTTCGCTACTGTTTTGTGCTATAATATAAGTAACTTCAGTAGAAAGGAAAGTGGTTTAGATGAGTGGTGATTTAACGT
>DAOVRZ010000142.1:0-10745 GCA_030627905.1 Halanaerobiales bacterium | reverse complement strand
TTTTTGTGGGCTAATCATTAAATATAACTCTTCACTGATGACGTATCTCCTTTTTTGTTTACTAGCTAAAAGGATACCACAAAATCAGCTTGAAGAGTTATATTTTTTTATGAAATTTCCAAAGAACTTTTGACTGTCCAGAAATTAAGTATAGCATCGATAAAGGCTCGACTGATTAGAATCCAACCCATTCCTTCCAAGTCATCTTTTAGTTCCACACCAGAAATTACTTCTAAAGCATCTGCTGGAACATCAGTATAATTTTTTAATAACATATCTTTCACTACATTACCAAGACCCTTTAAAAAATCAGTTTTTAATTCTACAGGCTTACTCCAGATAGTTTTTGGCGTTTCTAAAGTTATTTTTTTCTCCATATTTAAACACTCCTTTTGATTTTACAGTCTTAGTAAAGATTCCATTCACAGCCATTTATAATAGATTTTAATGTCCTACATCATTTAATTTCACTAATATTTATTTTTATCATAGATGGAACTAAAAAATATTATCCTATATTCATGTGTTGAATGATTCTATGATATTAAATTCAAGTCTTAATTTTAGCTACTTATTGAAAATTTCAAAATTCACATAAGGTGGACAAACAATTTTCTCAAAGTAGAAATTTTCGCTTGTATCAAGCCCCTTAAACAACTAATCCCGTGAAACCTAACTTTTATAAGATACTTTTTTAAACACGCCGTCAACTATCTAACAAACCCCTAAAACCCAAAATCCCCCTCATCATCCTCAACTAACCCCGACTTCGCCTCCAATAATTCATGATAAACCGTTATATCCCTAATCTTTTTCTCCGGTTCTTCCACAATCTGCTTCAATATCTTCACAAACCGTTCTAGCATTTTCTCCGCTGTCGATCTCTTAAACAAAGCAGTTGCATATTCTAAAATCAAACCAACTCTCTTCCCAATCTCACTAACTTCCAACAGCAAATCAAAATGTGCAATTTTGTAGTCAAATTCATAAGACGATATCTTTAAATCAGCAAACTCCTGTTGAATATCTTTATCGCGTGACACAATCATTGCATCAAAAAGAGGATTCCTACCTGGATCTCTCTCAATACCCAGTTTCCAGACTAACTGGTCAAACTGATAATCCTGACTTTGGTAAGCATTTAGTGCATTTTCTTTAACTTCCTGTAAAAATTCGATGAAACTCTTATCACCTGTAGGTTTATTTCTTAGCGCCAAAGTATTTACGAACATACCAATTATATTTTCCAGATCAGCATGCTGTCTTCCAGCAATCGGAGTACCTACTATGATATCTTCTTGATTGGCATATTTAGCTAGGAAAATATTATATGCTGCTAACAATACCATAAACAATGTTGTTTCTGTATTAGTTGTGAGCAAAAATAGTTCATTACTTAAATCTTCATCTAAGATGAGTTCAATACTTTCTCCAGCAAAGTTTTGGCGAAAAGGGCGTGGATAATCTGTTGGCATATTTAAAATTGGGATCTTTTTGCCTTTAAATTGACTTAACCAATACTCTTCCTGCTTTTTCAATTCATCACTTTCAAATTCATCATTTTGCCAGTCAGAAAAATCTTTATATTGAATTCTTAACTCAGATAGTTTATTTCCTTGATATAATTGGATAAACTCTCGAACAATTATCTGCATGGATACGCCGTCAGAGACCATATGATGCATATCGAACATCATTACATATTTTTCTTTCTCAATCTCAATCAGTCCAACCCTTAATAATGGTACCTTGGTTATATCAAATGGTTGAATAAATTCTTCTACTAAACGAGTAACATCACTTTCTTTTTCCTTAAAATACTTCACTTTTAATTGAACAGTTTCATTAATAATTTGTACTGGTTCACCATTTTTAGTGGTAAAAGATGTTCTTAAACTCTCATGTCTTTTAATCAATGCGTTAAAGATATCCTCAAAACGATTAAGATCAAGTTTTCCTTCAATCAACATCGTTCCTGGTAAATTATAGACAGTATTTGGGCCTTCAAGCTCATTTATGATATATAATCTCCTTTGAGCAGGTGATAAAGAATAATAATCTTGCTTTTCAATAGGTTCTATTGAAATATGTTTAGTTCTCGATGCTTCACTAATATAATTAACAATTCCCTCTATTGTAGGGCTACTAAATAATTCCTTTAAAGGAATCTCTACTTCTACTTCTTTCTTTATTTGAGCTAGTAAACTAACAGCCTTCAAAGAATGACCCCCAAGATTAAAGAAATTATCATTTACCCCTACTCTGTCCAACCCCAAAACATCTGCCCAAATTCGTGCAATCCGTTCTTCTAGTTCACCTCTAGGTGCTACAAACTCTTCTTTTGAACTAAATTCTGGTATTGGCAAAGCCTTACGATCTACTTTTCCATTTGGCGTAAAAGGTATAGCATCCAATCGCACAAAGCATGCTGGAATCATATAATCTGGTAATTCCTTTAAAAGAGTTTGCCTGATATGTGACTCATCAATCTCTTCATCTGTGACTATGTAAGCTGCAAGATATTTTTCATTATTACTACTATTCTGATCAATAACTATCGCTTCTTTGATAGAATCAATCTCTTTAAGTTGATTTTCGATCTCTCCAAGTTCAATTCTACATCCTCTTATCTTTACCTGACGATCCTTTCTTCCCAAAAATTCTATATTCCCATCTGGTAACCAACGGGCCAGATCTCCAGTCAAATACATCCTCTCCGCAGATTCATCACTAACAAGACTACCAATTGGATCATCAAGGATCACATTGCATACAAATTTTTCTGCCGTCAATTCCGAACGATTCAAATATCCCCTTGCTAAACCATCACCAGATACACAAAGTTCCCCGGGGATACCTATAGGCTGTAAATGACCATGTTTGTCCACAATATATATTTGATTGTTAAAGACCGGTTTACCAATTGGAATATTCTTGTATTTCTTATCTACTGTGAAAGCTGTCGTCACAACAGTATTTTCTGTAGGGCCATAGTAGTCAACTACCCTATAATCATTCTGACTGAAATCAGTTAATTTTTCGCCACCTGTGATCATTATTCTTAGTGAATGATTCTCAAGGTGCATGAATTGTTCACAAATTTTTGTTGGTAAAAAGCCAATTGTGATCTGATTTTCTTCATAATATTGATTTAATTTGTTGATATCTAATTTGATATCTTTTTCCAACACATAGATACAAGCTCCTTTAATCAAATATGGAAATGTCTCCATAATCGAAGCATCAAATCCGAAACCTGCATATTTGGCTACTCGATCAGATTCTGTTACGCCATGATAAGTATTATGCCAGTAACATAAGTTAATCAAAGATTTATGTTCTATCATGACTCCCTTTGGTTTTCCAGTTGAACCTGATGTATAAATAACATAAGCTAAGTCATTAGGTTGATTAATATTCTCTAACCGCTCAGATTCTTCGTCAAAAATATCATCATCAAAAAGATCAAAGACTTCTGCACTGAACTTCACATTTTCTAATCTCATTTTTAAATCAGTCTGAGTTAGTACTATATGTAAATTGCTATCATCAAGTAGATACTTAATACGTTCATCTGGGTTTTCAGGAGCAATCGATAAATATGCTCCGCCAGCTTTGATGATCCCTAGGATTCCTAGAATCATCTCTATCGAAGGATCAATAATAATTCCAACGATTGAATTGTTTTTAACTCCATTAGCACGCAATTTTCTAGCAAGACGATTGGCCTTCTGATCTAATTCTTGATATGTTATCTGTTGGTCTTTATAAACCACTGCCAGCTTATTAGGAGTTTGATTGACCTGTTCTTCGAATAATTGGTGGAATACGCATTGATTTGGGTAGCTGGCCCTTGTATCATTAAATTCGAACAATATCTTTCTTTTCTCTTCTTCAGTGATCAATTCTAAATCTGACAATTTTATATCAGTATTTTTTATAATATCAATGATTACTTTTCTAAAATATCCCTTAAATCTTTCAATTGTCTCTCCCTTAAAAAGTTTTGTGCAGTATTCAAGAGTAAACAAAATCTGATCTTCAACCTCTATTCCATATAAGCCCAGATCAAACTTTGATATTTTATTGTCATACTCATAAGGTTTGAGCTTTAATCCAGTAATCTCTAATTCAGGAATGTCCATATTCTGTAATACAAACATTACATCAAAGAGAGGATTTCGACTAACATCTCGATCTTTTACAACTTTGTCTACCAGATCTTCAAACTGATAATCCTGATTTTCAAGTATCTCAAATGTCCTCTTAGTTACTTCTTTTAAAAATTCTCTAAAAGATTTGTTACCTACTGGATAGTTTCTAATCGCCAGTGTATTAACAAACATACCAATAATATTATCAAGATCTGTATGTCTGCGACCAGCGACAGGCGTTCCAATGACGATATCTTCTTGACCACTGATTTTTGCTAAAAAAAGATTAAAGGAAGCAAGTAATACCATAAATAATGTAGTCTCTTCTTTCAATGCTATCTCTTTTAATAATCCAGTTTCCTCTTTAGTGAGCTCAAAATGTATACTGTTACCTGCAAAACTCTGATGAGTAGGGCGCAGATAATCAGATGGCAAATTCAGTATAGGTATATCATCAGCAAACTCATTTACCCAAAACTCTTCCTGATTTTTAATCTCTTCACTTTCCCGCTTCTTTATCTGCCATTCAGAAAAATCCTTGTATTGAACTCTTAAATCAGGCAGATCCTTTCCTTCATATGTAGCCATAAATTCTTTTTGCAATATCCCCATGGACACACCATCAGAGATAATATGATGCATATCAATCATCAGTAGATGATGGGTATCATCTTTTTTGATCAGACCTACTCTAAATAATGGAGGATATGCTAAATCAAACGATCTAATAAACTTTTCAATAATTACTTCTACATCTTCTCCAGATTCATAATACTCTATTTCAAACTCTACATTTGCATGAACTTTTTGGACTGGCTCACCATCAATGAGTTCAAATGATAATCTCAAATTTTCTTGCCTTTGAATTAAACTATTAAAAGCTTGCTTAAACTTTTCTATATCAATTTCTCCCTCTAATTCTACCATTGAAGGCATATTGTAGCTTGTATTGTCAACTTCCATCTGCTGCAATACATAGATTCTTTTTTGAGCTGAGGATAATTGATAATTGTCCTTTTTCTCTGCTACTTCAATAGAGAAATATTTATCTTCTTTAGCTTTATCAATATAATCTCTCAACCCTCTAATCGTTGATAATTTAAAAATATCAGCCATTGGAATTTTTACATCAAATACTTTATGCATCTTCGAGACCAGTCTAATCGCTTTTAAAGAATGTCCACCTAATTCTAAAAAGCTTGCATCAATCCCTATTTTATCTTTATCAAAATCTAAAATTTTTGCCCAAATCTCAACTAACTTTTCTTCGACTTCATTTCTCGGGCCAGCATATTTTTCTTCCACATTAACTTCAATATCAGGTAAAGCTTTTCTATCTATTTTACCGTTGGGGTTTAACGGCATCTTTTCTAACTGAACAAAATAGGATGGTACCATATATTCAGGTAAATTGTGAGATAATTGAGTTCTCATTTCAGAGTCATCAATATTGTCGCTTGCTACAACATATGCACATAAATATTTCACACCATTTTTATCAGTTCGATCGATCACAACTGCATCTTTGATCTGAGCTAATTCCATTAATCTACTCTGGATCTCGCCCAATTCTATTCTATATCCCCTGATTTTAACTTGGTAATCCAATCTACCTAAAAACTCAATATTTCCATCAGCAAGCCATCTAGCCAAATCTCCAGTTCGATACAACCGTTCGCCTTCATTAAAAGGATGGGCTATAAATTTTTCTTCTGTCAATTCAGGACGGTGTAAATAGCCTCTAGCCAATCCCACTCCAGAAATACACAATTCACCCGCTACCCCAATGGGTACTAATCGTTGCTTATTATCTAAAATCAATAAATTAGTATTGTTAATCGGTTTTCCAATTGGAATTACCTCATAGCTTTCCTCTAAGTAACAATCAAAATAAGATACTTCAACAGTCGCCTCTGTCGGCCCATATAAATCTGTCAATTTTATTCCATTCTTTTTGTACAAAAGTTGATTAAACTTTTCTACATGTTGAACCTTTAGTTCTTCACCACTGGCAAAAACATGCTCTAAACTTTTTATTTTTTCAAAAACACCTTCACTCTCAACATATTCTAAAAATACATTTAACATTGATGGCACAAAATGTATTCTGGTAATTTGTTCTCTTTCTATGGTATCAACAATAACCACAGGATCTTTCTCTCCTTCAGTAATCAAAAAACAAACTTTAACACCTGCAATTGCCCATAAAAACAATTCCCAGACTGATACATCAAATGTATAAGGTGTTTTCTGTAGTATCACATCATTTTTATTTAAAGGATATCTTTTCTCTTGCCATTTTAATCTATTGAGTACCGAATGATGTTCTATCATTACACCTTTGGGTCTTCCTGTTGAACCAGATGTATAGATTAAGTAAGCTAAATCTTTGGAGGTATTTACTCTATCCAAATTTGTTGTGTCACCAGTATATAAACTTCTATCTTCCAAATTCAAAACATTATATTCTTCTTTAATCTTAGTTAAGAATCGTTCTTGTGTAAGTAATATCTTTGCTTTACTATCATCAAGCATATATTTTATTCTCGGAGCCGGATAATGAGGATCAATCGGTACATAAGCTCCTCCACTTTTTAATATTGCTAAAATTCCTAGCATCATCTCAATTGAGCGTTCAACCATAATCCCGACAAAAGTATCGGGTTTAACTCCACTTTCTCTTAAAACCCTTGCTAATTGATTAGCTTTTTCATTTAATTCTTTATATGTAATTGACATTCCATCATATATGACAGCTACATTATTAGTATTTTTTTCGACCTGTTCTTCGAACAACTCATGAATCGTTTTGTCTTTAGGATAATCAGATCTGGTATTATTAAATTCAAACAAAAACTGTTCTCTCTCTTGATTTGTCAAAATATCTATATCATCAATCTTGCTATTATAATCAGATATCATTTTATTAATAATTATTTCATAATGCTTTGCGATTCTCGTAATAGTTTCATCTGTAAATAACGAATTATTATATATAAAAGTAACCTCAATCTTATCATGAGTAGTAATACTTACTGTCAAATCAAAGTTTGTCGCTTCAAAGATAGAATATGATAAGAATGACACTATATTATTTTCATCTTTTATAATTTTATCAATTGGATAATTTTCTAAAACAACAATTGAATCAAATAGATTTTCTCTAGTATTGATTTCGCAATATCTCTTGATATCAACCAAAGATGTAGACTCAAACTTTTTTCTTTCCTTTAAAGATTGATTAACATCATCTAATAAATCAAGAACTGTATTATTAGCATTTGTATTTATTCTTAAAGGTAAAGTATTTATAAACAACCCTACTATATCTTCTATGTTATTAATATCAGCATTTCTTCCAGAAACAGTGGTACCAAACATGACATCTTTCATATTATTATAACGCTGTAATAATATTCCCCAACCACTGTATAACAAAGTTGCCAGAGTAGTACTTTGTTCCTTTACAAAATTTTCTATCTCATTGGTCAAATCTTCTGTAAAAGAAAATTTATATTGTGTAATTTCTGTAGCTCTCTCCTCTTTTTTACGTGAGCACTTTACTGGAAGAAAAGGTTGAACAGTTATATTATCTAAATATTCTTTCCAATAAGTTTCATTTTGTTTATAATCTTGATTCTTCAACCATTTGATAAAACTTGAGTATTTATTTTTCTTTAATTTTACAAACTCTTCATTCTTCGCTAGTTTGTTATATGTATCAAAAAACTCTTTTAAAATAATACCAGTACTCCATCCATCATATAATATGTGATGATGACTGATTATTAATGCAAATTTCTCTTCGCCAAATTGACATAATGTAACTCTAAAAGGAACTTGCTCTAGATCAAATTTTTCCTCCCGATCTTTTCTTAAAATCTCCGTTATCCATTGATCATATTTTTCATTGGATGTATTAGCAAAATCATATGACCTAACATCTAACTTAGTATCTTTCAAAATAATTTGAATAGGTTTTTCTATTTGATTCCATCTAAATACAGTGCGTAATAATTCATTTGTTTCCGCAACGAAATTCCATGCTGCTTTAAAGATATTAATATCAACTTCACCAGATATATGAAGACATAGTTGTTCAAAATATATATCTCCATCAGGATTTTCTAAATAATGAAAAAGGATCCCTTCTTGTATAGGTGTCAATGCATATAACATTTCAATATCCTTTTTATTTATTCTACCCATTTTTTGACCCCTTTCGTTAGTACTCTATTTCATAATCTACTTTAGTGGATTCTACTATTTTGTTTATTGGTGTTAATCTACAGGTTTATATCCTATTTAAGTTTTTTCAGGTATTACATATAAATTATTCGTCAAATTTCAGCTAAAGCCTTCTAAACCTAAATTACTTTGCATTACTAATTTTTTCCGTAATTCGACATAATTATTAAAACTAAAAAAGTAGACCTCTTTTTATTGAAGTCTACCCAAGTTTCATTAATCAATAATCGAAATAATTTCACTAACTGTTTGCTTATTCTGTACTCAAGTGTAAGCTCATGAATCAAATCTGAGGCATGCCTTAGTTTCTAGCTTTACTTAAACAGTTTTCGAATTATTATTGCTAAAGTTTACTTGATTTACTTCAGCTCGAAGTTTAATCAAACTTTCTTCAAATGCCTTCTCTTCATAATTTTTGTTATAATCTTTTACGTCAATGCTATAGGCATCCCATATTACCTTAAAATGAGAAGATAAAACTTCTTGTTCAATTGTATTATCAACTGCTGAATTTAACATTTTATATTCAAATACTGGAAACTCTCCTCCCAAAACATTACCTTCTTCATATCTTTTACTTCGTCCATAAAAATATTGTTCAACGAATGCTGCGGTTGGCGTTAAAATTAAAAAACAACTGATTATCCCAGAACATAAATGTATTTCAAAAGAACAACCTTTTTCTTTCCATCTTGAAATTTCGTCAATTACCATATGAATATCCAAATAAAGCCTTGATTCTTTATGTTTTTCCCACGACCATTCAGTCAAAGCTTTTGTTATTTCAGTAGCTGGATAGTTATCAGCAATCGCCCGTAAGATAGCCTGCTGTGAGATTGGGTTCAAAAGAGCATATTTTATATTTACAGGCTCAATCTTCTCTGGTGGACATGCTTTAATCCGAAGTGCTTCGAAAACAGGATGCGAAATAAAAAACTTGCCTGTTATAGCTAATATTTTTATCTCTTCACCTGGTTTTGTTAATTTTATGCACTCATGTTCTCTTTGGCTGAGTAATGTTCTTTCAGCTCTTCTGTAAATATTTTTTATTTGTGCCTCCTCTAAAGCACTTGATGTACTTACTGAATAGGGCGATATTTTCTCCAGCTCAGCGTGATCCCAAATAATATTTACAGAGTCAAATAACTCTTGATATTGGGGATTTCCTGTTTCGTACTTAATAAGTGGTAAAGGATTTGACTTCTTATGATTCCGATAACTATATTGCTCAATATATAATTCACTATCAGTAGCAAAAATAAAACTAAAAGAACAATGTTCATAAAGACGCACTTCTAAAAAATCCTGTTGTTGACCATTATAAACTTCTTCTTGTAGTCGATAAACTTCATTTAATCCCCAATTTACATCTTGATCAAGACCCTCTAGGCCAATGGTACTCTTTTCTACATTTCTTCTAAAATTACCCTCACTGGATCTGGGATCTAACAGAAGAAGTTTTACATGTAAACGATCTTTTTCAGGAAAATCTCCTTTTTCCTCTTCTCTTAATCGTTTCTCAATCATCCGCCATATACCAAGCAGTTTCCCTCCTCCTCCCAAAAAATCACGCAGTGAAATCCCTATAAGAAATACATTTTTAATCTTTGGATTTTTAATGATTTCTTTAAATTCCGTTTGAGCATCTGTTCTAGCAAAGTAAATCTCTTTAATATTATTTTTTCTTAACATTTCTCCTGGAGTATCACCAATTATTCGCTTTACATAAATATCAATGATTATGCCTAAAAAAAATCCAATGAAAATCGCACCAAAAATCTCAGTTCCCAATCTGGAAAGAACATTGGTAAAGTTAGATAAAGATATCTCTGCCAATAGGTATGATGCGACTAACCAACCTAAACCTAAAATAGCTAAAAGAATGCATAAAACCCTAAAAGATATAGATATTTCTCTCTTAACATTAAGTTCCATTATATGCCTCATCGCAAATAATATTTTACTTCAATATATATGATTTGACCACAAAAAGTAACTAATTTCAGATTTTTATGGACTAATCATACTATATTGATTTATAGCCAAATGAGGGGGTTATTATGAAAAGAAACACTAGAAAACAAAAAAGAGCAGAAGAAAAGAAAATAAATTTTTTCGAAGAGTTTTTAAGGATAAAAAAACACTTTTTTAAGGATATAAATGCAGTGTTAAGGAAAGTAAAAGATAAAAGACATCAAAGTTATATCGAATACGGAACAGATATTTTGCTTTTTACAATGATAATGAAAAATGTAACTGGTATTGAAAGTATGAATAAAATGACTTCAAATTTTAATAGAGATGAATGTATTGAAAATATTGCTAAGGCATTGGGATATGATT
>DAOVRZ010000087.1:0-26127 GCA_030627905.1 Halanaerobiales bacterium | reverse complement strand
GGCGCTTTCTTCTACCCTTACCATTGGGTATATACGTCCACTTTATTGTAATGGCAAGTTTATTCAATCTAGCTAATTTAATGTGAGTTTTGATCACTTCACCTTAAAAGAAGTACCAAGCTTTTCTTGGCGTACTAACAACATCGTTCAATTGAAATAATGCAAACGTACTAATAAAAAGTACCATGATAAGTGCTAAAACTAAAGTCATTTTTCTCTTCATCTTCAATCACCTCCTTCTTTGAATTTACTTTTTAACTCATTCAATTCAATTTCTTCATTACGCATATTATATTTTTTTATAATGCTTTTAGCTTGATTTAAATAAATTCTACTTTTTTCCTTCTCACCTTCAATATATAATATTTGGCTTATCAAAAGGAAAATTCTACCCAAATCTCTTTCTTCTCTAGGAGCAAATCTATTTATCAAACCTTCCATGGCCAGGTTTAAAGCATTTTTACAATATTCCTTAACCAAAGTTGGATCGTCATCTACATAAGTCTTAGCAATTCCCAAATAACACGAAACAGTAACCTGCTTATAATGTTTATTTAGTAGATCATTTCCCAATCCTTTCTTATATAACTTCCGAGCATTTTTAATTTGACCTCTTGATAATTCGAGTTCTGCTAAATTGTGCAGAAGTAGACCGTAAACTATTGGGTCTGTATTAGGAGATAACAATTTTAAGGATTTTTCGTAATATTGCTTTGATATATTAATTTCACCTTGAAAATGATATAGTGTTCCTAATCCCATAAAAGTTCTTCCCTTAATAGAATCACTTTCATAATATTTTAAGAGTTCTATTGTCTCATTATATGCATTTTTGGCTTTAGAATAATCACCCTTTCGCATATGACAAGTAGCAATATTGAACATGGCGGTAATTTTTGGTAATATAGATAATTCTGAAATATCATTTGCCAACAGATTTAAGGTTGTCATATAACTTTGAATAGCTAAAAAGTATTTTTTTTCTGTAGAATATAATTTACCCTGTAAATTATAGAATTCAGCAACTGTATAATTATCTTTTTTATCACATAAACAATACCCTTTTTTCCACATTTCATGAGCTTTAGTAATATGTTTCATTTCAAGATGAGATTTAATCAGAAGAAGATAGATCTTAACCATTAAGTCAAACTTCTCGCGACTAATTGGTTCCAATAAATGTAGAGCAAACATCAGATTTCCGACAACAAGGTGATAATGGCCTAATTTAAATTCCGCTTCTGCCTGAAATAAAAATTTTTCTATTTCTTTTATCCCTTGGTTCATGCTATCTCCCCCATCTTATACTATCATTTTATTAGAGTTAATAGTCTTCTATAATACTTCGATAAATTCCTGCTTATTATTCTATTTTTATTTTTATTTTCTAATTTAATTGAATATTTCTTCTTTTAATTTATTTTTCATTATATACGAAAAAGCTCCTCGTTACCAAGGAGTTTTTCGTATAGAACTTTTAAATTTTAACTGAATATTGATCAATCTGATAACCTTTTGGCAGTTTATAAAATTCTAAACCTTCATTATCAATAAATTCCTCTAAAAGCTGAATCTGCTTTCTATTTAAAAAGGATGGATCAAAGACCAAACAAAAAGGAGTTTTACCAATAACAGTTTGAACAAGATCTATTTCTTCTTTTAGCATATTTAACTTATCTTCTTCTAAATAGCCAGAAAAAATCATTAGACCTAATTCATCTACTCCCATATCCTTCAATTCAGTTGCATTGAAGGCTTTCATTTTTGGAGTTGACCCCCCTAGAGGAAAATCAATGATAACACCAATTTTAATCTGACTCATTTTAAGTTCTTCTTTAACAGTAGCAAGTTGGAGGGGATGAACCCAGATAAGTTCTAAATCAGATTTTTCAATCTTTACACAAAGTCGTTTTAATTTTGCCTCATCCATCAATCCATGCAATAATCTTTCCTGCACCAGACCACCTCCAAAGTTTTACTAATACCCCTTCTGAGTGCCGCTAGTTCCTTTAACAATAGCCACGCTAGCACTAGCGCCTATTCTAGTTGCTCCGGCAGCGATCATTGCCTGAGCAGTCTCTAAATCACGAATTCCACCAGATGCTTTAACACCCATCTCTTTACCTACGGTCTTTCTCATTAAAGAGATATCTTCAAGTGTTGCACCACCAGGGCCAAATCCCGTCGCAGTCTTCACAAAATCAGCACCTGCATATTTACTCAATAGACAAGCTCTAACTTTCTCCTCATCTGTCAAAAGTGAAGTTTCCAAAATAACTTTCACTAATCCTTGACCACAGGCTGCTCCTACTACTGCTTCTATGTCCTTCTTCACCTGTGCATTATTTCCCGATTTTAATGCTCCCACGTTGATTACCATATCAATCTCAGTAGCTCCATTAGCAATAGCATCACGGGTTTCCATCGCTTTTGTAGTTGATGTGGTTGCTCCTAAGGGAAAACCAATTACAGTACAGACTTTAACTCCACTTCCGCGTAACCTTTTAGAGGCTAGTGCTACATAGCTAGGATTTACACAAACAGATGCAAATTTATATTTAGCGGCTTCATCACAAAGCTTTATAACATCATCTTCAGTAGCATTTGGCTTTAGAAGAGTATGGTCAATCATCTGACCTACTTCGCTATTCATAGGCTCTGCCCCTAAAGAAGCACTAACTCTATCTGCACCGCAATTGATCACATTAGCTACACCTGTCTTATTTAACTCTACACACAATCCACATCCTTCACAACCTGTTGTACCTTCAGGGCAAATACATGCAGCTGGAGATGACGAATTAGTTACTGTTTGACCAGAACAACTTACTGTTGTTGGTGAACTATTTTGATTGCACTCTTTGATTACCTGATTAATATCTTTGATCATAATCAGATCATAGGCTTTCATCAAACGCTGATACTCTTTCAGCTTTTGGCCTAATCCAAAGGTCAAACGTTTATTACCACTGGTCAGTAACTCTAGTTCACTGATTCCAACAAAAATCTTATTTTGATTAATCAATCCTCGCACTACGGCTCGGCTTGCTGCTTCATCTTCTAATAAATTAGCAATCTTACCTGCAA
Source organism: Halanaerobiales bacterium (assembly GCA_030627905.1). Taxonomy (GTDB): domain Bacteria; phylum Bacillota; class Halanaerobiia; order DY22613; family DY22613; genus JAGMES01. The sequence goes on along the minus strand of DAOVRZ010000087.1, from coordinate 23,040 downwards.
ATCCAACCGATAAGTACGGAATATAAATAACAGCTTCTGTTGCTAGATCAAAAAGAGCCTTTGGCATTAATATTTCAAAACCCTCAATCTGAGTTTTCGTTCCATCAACATTCTTTGTAAGTGCCACCTGACCACCAATACCAGCATCTTTCAATGTTTTCAATTGAGTTAATGCATGGTTTAAACCTTCGCCCATACCGTCTAAAATGATGAGAATATTTCCACACCCATTTGTAGGCGCATTCACTCCAGACTTTTGGGCACTTTTTGGCAGTAGAGTCTCTACAGACAAACTGGGGTTATCCTTCATTGACGAAATAACTTTTTTCGCTGTTTCTTGAATCAAAGATTCCAAATTCATGATTCACACCACCTAACTCATTTCTTAAAAATCTGCTTTTTACCTAACTGGAGAGAATCAATAATTCCAATAATCACAGTATTTACTGGTTCTAGGGTCTCCACTTGCATTGCTAAACGAGCTGAAACACCTTCTTTTAACATCAAAACCAATTCACCCACACCTGCTCCTACAGTATCTACAGCAATCTCTTCTTTTCCAGAAGGCTCTCCTTCTAAATTTAGTGGCTGAATAATCATCAGTTTTCTGCCCTCATAAACCTTTTGCTTATGAGTAGATGTAATGGTTCCTTTAACAATCCCAATTTTCATCCGATTTTCACCCCAACTTCAGATAGATCAGCTTGATCGATGATTCCAACAATAGCAGCATCTACAGGAACTAGTTCTTCTTCAAAAGCAAGTCCTGCATCTTTACTACTTACAAGATATACCCATTCACCAGCACCTGTACCAATCGTATCAACTGCAACATGAGAATCACCATCATCTTTACCACTAGAATCGGTTGGCTGTATCACTAAAAGCTTCATCCCCTGTAAAGTAGGGTATTTTTGGGTTGCCACTACTCGTCCAACAATACGCCCGATATACATCAAAGACCCCCTTATCACGACTAATCCATTTCAATTCTCATTATTTTATTTACTCTCCGACTATGTCTTCCACCACTAAATGGTGTCTCTATCCAAGTCTTAACTATCTGTTTTGCTAAAAGATCACCAATCACTTTACCACCCAATGTTAAAACATTCGCATCATTATGGGATTTGCTGTTAAAAGCAGTAAGATGATCATAACACATCGCTGCTCTAACACCTTTTATCTTGTTAGCAGCCATACAAGACCCAATTCCAACACCATCTACAATAATTCCATATGTATAGCTTCCGTCTGCAATAGCCTGGGCCACCAAATAAGCAAAATCAGGATAATCGACAGAGTCTTCACTATTACAGCCAAAATCCCTAACTTCATAACCCAAATCTTCTCTAAGATATACTTTCATTTTTTCCTTTAAAGCAAAACCGCCATGGTCGCTGGCTATGACAATGGTTGGCTTCAAATTAAACACCTCACATTAACCTAAGATTTTTTCAACATCATCATGAGGACGTGGAATTACATGAATAGAAATTAATTCACCTATTCTCTGAGCGGCTTCTCCTCCAGCTTCTGTAGCTGCCTTTACAGCCCCAACATCACCGCGAACCATAACTGTTACATAACCTCCACCGACCTTCTCGTATTTTACTAAAGTAACATTTGCCGCTTTAACCATTGCATCTGCTGCCTCAACTGCTCCAACCAAACCTAACGTTTCGATCATACCTAATGCTTGTAATGCCATAAATTTACGCCTCCCTATTAATTTTAATATTTTTAATTACCATATTTTTTGAACCAAAGATGGATCCGGACGTGGAATCAGTACATTTCCAACAAAAACACCTTCCGATTCAATTACTTTTTTAGCTGCATCCATTGCAACTTGCACATCACTTACTGACCCTGTCAGATTGAAAAATGACTTACCACCAATTCCTTTTGCCAATCTAAGTTCAATCAGCTGAACTGATGCTGTTTTTACAGCCGTATCGGCAGCAATAATCCCTGATGCAACAGTAAAAGTCTCAAAAATACCCAAAGCTTCAACCTTTTCTACCTGTGTTGCAGCATTAATCGCTGGAAAAATATCTGGGTGAACATTAGGTATAATCAATTGATCTACTACCGCATCTTTACCCTGTAGCACTCCTGCTTCAACTGCGCTTTTTACAGCACCCACATCTCCACTGACCAGGATCATATATTTTCCTGGGCAGATGGTTAGAGTTTCAATCAGCTCAACCTGAGCCGTCTTAACCATCGTATCACAGGCGAGAAAACCTCTAGCTATGCTATTTAATTCAACCAATCCGATTGCTCTTTTCAGCGTCCGTACTTTCAGTATTCTCACCTCATTTATCTTCCTTCTACATGTATGTATTCATCAATATGTATCACTTTCCCATCAATCGATGCATGAACATTAGCACCTAACTGATCTTCCAGAACCTGGCCAATGATTTGACCAATCTTTACCTCTTCTCCAATCATTACGATTGGCTTTGCAGGAACACCAATATGCTGATGCAGAGGAATTTTGACGAGTTTTGGTGTCATCACCCGTTCACCAATCGGTGTAATCTTAGGTAAATCTTTAATTCCAAAACGTCCCTGCAACCTTTTTCCTGGAATCGCTCGATATTCGCGCATCGGCGAAGGATTTACTTTGCTTTTATCAGGCTGATTTTTCACTCCTGCTTTTCTAAGTTCTATTTTAATCGCTTGATTTATCTTTCTAGGTGAAAGCCCCATATCACAACCATAAATACAGAGACCACACTCAGAGCAAAGATATGCATTGATAAGATTTGGATCGCTTAAACTATGACTCACGGCTCGCATAATCTTGTGTGGTTTAATATCATGCCCCAATAGTCCGCGTGGACAAACCTGAGAACAACTCTCACACCGACAGCAAACCGATTTCGCTCTACGAATCATTTGTTCAACTGAGGTTTCTTTTTCCAAGATTAGTGGATTATCTAGTGGTAAAACAATAATTCCGCTGGTAGTTTTTGTTACCGGTTGTGATAGATCATTTACCACTTTTCCCATCATTGGCCCACCATCGAGCACTCGATATTCAGAAATAGTTGCTCCCCCTGCCATTTGAATCGCCTCAAAAACACTAATCCCGATAGGCAATTTTAATGTTAAAGGGCGCTTGACATAACCTGTAACAGTAACTAGTCGGTGAGTAAAAGGCTGACCTAAGATCGCTTCACTCACTTGATAAAGAGTAGCAACATTATTTACCACAACTCCCACATCTAATGGCAAACCTGCTGGCGGGATCACTCTTTTAGTCACTTCATATACAAGTACTTGCTCATCTCCTAAAGGATAAATATCATCCAATAGATGAAGTCGAATCCCTGGTTGAAGAGCTTTTTGCAAAGCCTTTATAGCATCTTGATTCTTCTTTTTAATAGCAATGATCCCTTCTTTTGCTTTGAGAAAATCTTTAACAGCTAATAATCCCTGGATAATCTCAACAGCATAATGGGTCATTAATAGACGATCAGCATTTAATAATGGCTCACATTCAACACCATTAGCAATGACATATTCAACATTTTTGCTATTTAATTTTACATGAGTAGGAAAACCAGCACCGCCAGCTCCTACTACACCTGCATTTCGTACAGCTTCCAACAAGTTTAAACTCAAATCCAAATCCCTCACCTACTCCCTATATTATCCGAAAATGATCGATGAGGACACACCTACGTTCCCGTGTAAAGGTTCTCGCAGATGTTAAACCATCTCCAGTAGTTCCTGCTATTGTCAAAGTGGTATAACCTTCTCCTTCATAGCCAAGCCCAGCATAAGAAGGGCCATTTTTTACAAAAATATTACAATTACACATTCTAGCCATTTTACTTAAATTCTCTATGTTCTTTGAATGCATTGTAGCAGTATGATAATTTTTTTGTTCTACTTCCACTGCAAGACGAATAGCTTCATCTACATTGGAGACAGAAACCAGTGGAATGACTGGCATCAGCATCTCTGTTAAGACAAAGGGATGTTCTGGCCCTGTTTCACAGAGCACCAATCTAATCTCATCAGAAACCTGAATATCGATTTGAGCTAAGATATATTTTGCATCTTTCCCTACCATCTCTTTATTTAAAATCGGATGTGTAGGATCACTCATATCTTTAAAAACCACATTCATTAATCGATCAATCTCATTACCTGTAATCTCATATGCACCATATGCCTTCATTCTTCGCTTAAGCTCATCAGCAATACTTGCTACAGCAATGATCTCTTTTTCTGCTGCACAGAGAACATTGTTATCAAAACTAGCACCATCAACGATAGAACATGCTGCCCGATCCAAATCCGCAGTTTCATCTACTACCGCAGGAGGATTTCCAGGTCCTGCCGCTACTGTTGTCTTACCAGATGTCATGGCCTTTTTAACCACAACACCTCCTCCTGTAACCACCAAAAGATCAATTCCTTCATGAGTCATCAATGCTTCGCTAGTTTTCAAAGTTGGTTCAGCAATGGAATTGATCAAAAATTCAGGGCCACCAGCAGAAACAATCGCTTCGTTTAAAATTTTCACAGTCCGATTAGAAACCTCTTTCGCACTAGGGTGAGGATTATAAACGACAGCATTTCCAGCAGCTACCATACCTATAGAATTATTCACAATAGTAGAGGGAGGATTGGTAGAAGGAGTAATCGAACCGACCACACCCCAAGGCGCTTTTTCTACCAAAGTCAGACCTTTATCTCCGCTGAAAGCTCGAGTCTCAATATCTTCCACTCCAGGTGTCTTTTCTGCTGCTAAGATTACCTTAGCAATCTTGTGTGGAATACGACCTAACCCTGTCTCTTCTACTGCCATCTTACCTAATTCCTGAGCATGATCGATAGATGCTACACGCATAGCTTTAATTATCTTCTTTCGTTCTTCCAAACTCATTTCCAAAAATCTTTTTTGAGCATGTTTTGCACATGCTACAGCATCATCAATAGTCTGATGTATGCCACAATGGTCTCTACTCCCTATCTTATTTGATGGAGTTGATTCTAAAAGATCTGATGTAAGACCTTCTTGTGATAACTCAGATAATACCTTTTTAACAATTTCGTCAATATGAAGTTTTTCTATCGCCACCTTTTACACCTCCTAACCTTTAGAGAAGACAATCTCTCCATCTAATTCTACAGTATCAACAATCGCCATGATCGCCGCATCTACGGGAGTTTTATCAGTCAAATTTGTCTGACGAGCTGAACTACCAGCCACCATCAAAACCACCTCTGATACTCCTGCTCCAACTGTATCAACAGCAACAACTGGATCTCCTTTATAGGATAAATCTTTCATCTGAAGAGGTTGAACAATCAGTAATTTTCTGCCTATAAGCTTTTCATCTTTACAAGTACTGACTACAGTACCTAATACCTTTCCAAGAACCATTCCTACACCTCTTCTCCCTCACTCAAATTGATTTAAAAATTTCTTTCATTTTTTCTTTAGCCATCCACTCAAATCCCATCAACTTTGTTTCACGTATAAGACCTTGTACTCTCCGTGAAATAGGCGATAATTCCTTTAATTGATAGAGGTTCATTTCAGGCTTTAGTAATACTTTTCGCGCTCGAACAGGTACTCCTTTAAGAAGTGCCTTGGTAATAAGCAAACTCACCATGCACTCAGGTTGTAAATGTACAATACGCGAGAGGGTTGCAAGTGTTATCCATGGAAGGCAGAGTATCGAACTTTCCGAAAGAATTTGATCTAACTCATTTTCTGACTTTCCATTAACCAAATAATCAGAAAAATCGTTAGATAAATTTTTGTCTCCTGAAAACTCTAACTGGTCATTCCCTCCCAAATAAATACGATAATCTTTAAGATCACCTAAAGCTTCTTTTAAAAGCTCTATTTGAGAAGACTTAATCGGTCTACCATCTAGAATCACCAAAGGAGTGGGACTCTTTTGGATAACTTGTGAAATATCTGAATTTTTTAGTTGTTTGAATACTTCCTGGGTAATCATTTCAACCAGTTTTCTCTCATCAAACCCCAAAACATTTTCCCCCTAACTCTTACTTAGCTTTTGATTTTTCCACCTGAATTGGGAAAATCTTTTCGAGATCACTATGAGGACGTGGAATAACATGTTGAGAAACCAATTCACCAACACGACTAGCTGCTGCAGCACCTGCTTCAGTTGCAGCCTTTACGGCAGCCACATCACCACGAACCAATATTGTTGTATATCCGCCACCAACTTTCACATAACTAACAATTCGTACATTAGCAGCTTTTGCCATTGCATCTCCAGCTTCAATCATTCCTACCATTCCTTTTGTTTCAATCATTCCTAATGCATTAAATTCCATTTATTATCCCTCCTTCAAAATTTCAACCAGATCACCATTTTTAAGACCTGCTGCATTACCTTCTTCTATATCTAAATGCATCTCCAAACTATAGTTCGGGCTTATTCTCACCATAACCTGATCAAAAATTAAAGCCCTGGCTCCAGAACATTTTACCTTTACGATCTCCTTATCCTTCACATTAAAACGAATGCCATCATCTAAAGACATGTGAATATGACGTTGAGCGCAGATCACACCTTTTGAAAGTTCTACTACACCTTTTGGCCCTGCCAAAAAACATCCAGAAGTATCTTTAAGATCTCCAGATTGGCGAATCAGTGGATGAATTCCTAATTGATATCCATCACCTATAGAAAGCTCAATCTGAGTTTCCTCTCGAACTGGTCCCAAAATCCTTACATCTTCAATAATCCCCTTAGATCCAATCAAGTGAACCTTCTCTTTTGCAGCAAATTGGCCCGGCTGAGATAAGTCTTTTAATTTTGTTAGAGAATAGCCCTCACCAAAAAGCTGATTAAGATCTTCTTGACTTAAGTGAATATGACGATTTGAAAGCGCAACAGGTACAGTCAAAACATTTCTTTTTTGCTTAAGTTCTGCAACTACTTCAGCTGTTATAATACGAATCAATTCCTCTTCATTCAATAAGTTTCCACCCCCTTTTATATTAATTAAGAATTAAGAATTTATTAGTTAACTCTTAATTATGATTTTATTCCCGCCATCTCTAATACTTGAACTGCGGTTTCTTCGTCTGTAATCAATACATTCATAAAACCGCCCTTAAGAGCTCCTAAAATTCCTGGTGCTTTCTCTTTTCCCCCTGCAATTGCAATGGCATACTCTTTCTCACATAACTCTGCTAGCTCTATTCCAATTGTCCTTTGATCTAAGATAGGATCAGTAATCTGACCATCTAAATTATAAAAACGAGAACATATATCTCCTACAGCACCCTTACTCTGTAAAGATTGTATATCCTGAACTGTTATATATCCAGCTTGAACCTGAGCTGCTGAAGGATGAAGTGCACCTATACTAAAAATTGCAACATTGATCTCTTCTGCTACCTTCATAGTTCGCTTTAAGCTACTATCAGACATGAAAGCCTTTTTAACATTCTGAGTATCCACTATTGCAGGTACAGGTAGATAATTAGCCCTTCCCCAATATGCAGAAGAAAACATTTCTACAATTTGACTTGCATGAACATTAGCTCCAGAAACACCCATTCCACCTTTCATTTGAACGACCCGAATATGATTCATCTTTTTGGGGCGCAGATTATGTGCAAGTTGTTGAAGTGTATTTCCCCAAGATAAACCAATCGTATCACCATCCTTTAAAATTCGATTCAAATAATTATCACCCATCTCTACCAAAATTTGAGTAAGATTATCACTAATCTGTGGGGCAATGATAACTTCTTTTAAATCAAATTCTTTGCGGAAAATTTCCTCTAACCGTGAACAATAACCAAGGGGGTTACGAATGGTAATCTGCACAATTCCCATCTCTCGACCTTCTGCTAGAAGTCGTGAAATCGTTGGTCTAGAAATCCCCAATTTATCTGCAATCACTCTTTGGGTATGCCCATATTCATAATACATCTGAGCAACTTGGATGATCAGTTTTAACCTTTCGATGTCCTTCATAACTTCACCTCATTATCTGCTTTAGCTGTTGAATCAACTTCTGAATGAGTCTTACTCCAACCAACAGTCATTCTCCATGAACTTATTTATCTCCGCTTATAAAAGTTGAGATACTTAAACCTTCCGAAAAGTTACTAAGTTTTTTGAACATTTGTTCAGGCTATTTTGCAAAGGTTTATTTTATATATTCCATCTTTATCTATCCTTTTCCTGCATAATTTTCTGAATTTTTTTATTATTAGAATATATAAATAACAAGAAAAGTGCCCTGTTTTGAGCACTTTTCCTATTTATAAAACTAACATTCTCTTAATCATCTGCAAAACTTTCTTTTCTAATCGACTTACATGAACCTGAGAAACACCGATTATTTCAGCGATCTCCGTTTGAGTCTTTTCCTGAAAATAGCGTAGAAGCACAATCTGGCGTGATCGTTCATCCAATCTAGCGAGCACTTCATGCAAAGCAATTCTATTAATCTCATGATCTACAAAGCCTATCTTATTTTCGCTAAGTTGATCTACTAGAAGAATCTCATCCCCTTCTTTTGCATATACAGGGCTAAAAATTGATGTTGGATTTTGACATGCTTCCATAGCACTAACAATTTCTTCAAGTTCAATTCCCAATCCCTTACTAATCTCTTGTAAGATGGGTTCTCTTCCTTCAACTTTAATATGCTGTTCTTTAAACTTGTGAATTTGATTAGCTATTTCCTTTAATGTCCGACTCACCTTAATCGGACCATCATCTCTTAAAAAACGACGTATTTCCCCGATAATTCTTGGGACTGCATATGTAGAAAATCTGAAATTTCGACTTAAATCAAAATCCCGGATTGCTTTAATCAATCCAATAGTACCAATCTGAAAAAGATCCTCCATTTCATACCCTGCATTTTTAAAACGATGGGTAATCTTCATGACCAAACGCAGGTTATGTTCTACTAAACGTTCTTTAGCTTCTTCATTTCCCTCTTGCGATAAAGCAATCAGCATTTGCGTTTCATCATTACTCAGAACTTCATGCTGGGAATTATATTTAAATTCCTGACAATAGTCAGCCATTGTACATCCCTCACTCATTCCGATTTTCAGGTACTTTAACCATCTTAATCTGTGTTCCCTGGTTCAACGTAGATTTCACTTCTAGTTCATTCATAAAAGATTTCATAAAAACCATACCCAACCCCATCCGTTCTTCACTTGTGGTGAAACTTGGTTGCATAGCTACTTCAATATCTTCAATACCAATACCGTAATCCTCTACTCTAATGATTAGTTTTTCTTCTTCAATAGCTAAATCTAATACAACAGTTTCATTAGAACGATTTTCATATCCATGAATAATACAATTAGAAATTGCTTCTGAAACTGCAACTTTAATTTCTTCAATCTCTGCTAAAGTAAACTCTAATTGAGCAGCAAAAGTAGCCGCTGCCATCCGAGCAAATCCAATATTTTCACTAAGACTAAACATCTCAACTTGAGCTCTATTTTTTATCATCTCCATTTCCCTCCCCTTTTAATATCCTGAATTAGTAAAATTAAATTTAGTTTCATCAAAGGTTTCATGTACTGAAATAATTGATAACATTCCTGCTAGTTCAAAAATTCGCTTCACCTGTGGACTCACAGAAACTGCAAATAGTTTACCACCCCGCAGTGTAGTTTTTTTATAACATCCAAGAATTGCACCTAGCCCTGAGCTATCAATAAAATTAATTCCTTTCAAATCCAAAATCACATTCTTCAAAGAAGAATTTTCTTGTAATTTATTTTCGATCCCCTTTCGCAAATTATTAGATGTATGTAAATCCAGTTCCCCTTTAATAAATACGATTAGGGTCTCTTTTTTCTTCTTAAAACGTAAATCCATAATTCCCCTCCTTATAACTTTCTAATTTTTGCCACTTTATATTTATAATTCTCTATTAATAAAAAAAATCCTTCAAAATTAACTTTTTTTTACACAAAAAAAGAGAGTCATAGTCGACTCTCAGTATTATTATCTAAACAAATTCACTAAACTTCTAAAAATATTTTTTAGCATTTGTAATATTATTCTAAAAATAGATCCCCGTTCCACAGGTTCTTTAGCTTTCAAAGGAACTCTTCCCACTTCAACACCATTTTTCTTTACAATCATTTCTCCCAAAACTTCTCCAGCCTCAATAGGGGCAATAATTTTATCATTAAAAATTATTTCTGTACTAATTTCCTCTTTTGATCCCTTTCTCATCGGTACATTAAAATCAAATTCTGCAATAACTTCAACCTCTTCTACTTTTCCACGAGAAACCCTAACATTTTGCACAACTTGATCTTTTTTAACTATTTCTTTGGCTGTAAAAACATTAAAACCATAATTCAACATCGTACTGATCTCATTAAATCGAACAATCGAAGTTGGCGCCCCCATTACAATACTAATAAATCTAAGACCATTTCTTTGACCAGTAGCTGATAAACAAAACTTAGCTTTGCTAGTGTATCCAGTTTTTAAACCATCTACTCCTTCATAGTGTCGCACCAATTTGTTAGTATTAGTAAGAATAAACTTTCCATTTCTCACATAATCTATCCAAATTGAAGTCCATTTAAGTATTTCAGTATGCTTGAGTAACTCTCTAGACATGATTGCTACATCTTTTGCAGAAGTATAATTACCTTGAATTTCTGAATCACTTGGTGGAAGACCATTGGTATTATAAAAAAAAGTATTTATTAGCCCCAATTCTTTTGCTCGGTCATTCATCTTTTTAACAAATGCCTCTTCAGTACCATATAGATACTCAGCAACTGCCACACAGCTATCGTTTGCAGAAGCAATTGCAATAGATTTGATCAAATCTTCTAAAGTCATCTCTTCTCCTACTTCTAGATAAATCTGAGAACCACCCATCTTCATAGCATTCTCACTCGTTCGAACTACGTCACTAAGATTTGCCCTCCCGTCATCCAAAGCCTCCATTATTAATAACAAACTCATAATCTTAGTTATACTGGCTGGGGGTAATTTTTCATTTAAATTTTTCTCAAATATTATTTCTCCAGTAGTAACTTCCATTAATATGGCTGATTTTGATTGAAAATTGAAATTAGGTTGGTCTGCCTGGACAGGAAGACTCATAATTATTATTGAGATAAATACAATAAAAAGAATTACCCTCATACGTTCATTCATCACCCGACGAACGGGATGAAAATATCTAACACCTGTCATGCTACTCCCTCCTTCACCAGACATTCTATATTAATGCTTATTTATTTTTAGTATAGAATATGTTTGGTAAAAGAAGGAAAAATATTTTATTATGCTAAATGATCAACTAGCTCCTCAATTTCAATTTTTTCTACCAGATTATTCTCTTTAATCTGAATCACTCTGGTGGCAATCTGAGTTCCTGTAGCCACAGCTTTTCTTATATTATTTCCCTGAACCAATTCATAAACAACACCAGCGAAGAAACCATCGCCCGCACCAGTACTATCAACAACGGTTACAGGTGGTGTTGGGTAATGACCATGTTCTTTGGTTTTTGAATCAAAGTAAACACATCCCTGCTTGTCCAAGGTAATAATAACTGACTGACTCCCTAATAAAGCCATTCTCATCACAGCTTCTTTAGCATCATTAAGATCATTTATTTTTTGATGTAAAAAAAGTTCAGCCTCTTCTTTATTACAAACAAAGCAATCCAGTCCCTTTAAAACATCAGGATAATGACTAATTATATCCAAATTTCCAACCATTCCGTATAAAGGTACGCTATGTTTTTTACAGGTTTCGATTACTTTATTAGCTATTGGTAAAGTTAAATCCAAATCTAAACCAATGCCTCGGGACTTCTGTACAACTTCTTTTATTTTTTCCATCACTAAACTTTCCAACTGATGCAAATCTGGTAATTGAGAAATCGAAGAGATCAAATTTCCTTCATTATCAATAACAGCCAACCAAAGTCCCATTCCTTCTGGACAAGGTTTTAAATATTCAGTATTAATTCCAACATTTTTTAATCTTTGAATTACTTCTCCTCCCAATTGGTCATCATTCACTGTTGAAATATAAGTACAGTCCATACCCATCATATTCAAATCTTCAGCAACATTTCTGGTTGATCCTCCATGGGAGCGGATAACTTTACCCAAATTGCGGGCATCCTTATTCACTGCACCAAAGGACATTCCCTTGATATCAACAAAAACAGCTCCAATCACACTTATAGTATTTTTCATCAAACTCCCCCTTAGATTTTCGAGTGTATTATTATGTATTTAATACTATTTTTATACTTGTTCAACTCTACATTAATATTTTAACATCTTTATACAGGTCTGTGCAACTATTTTCAGCAAATATATCAATTTTTTATCACTTCAAAGCACATTTCTCTAATCAAAAAAATATTATTATATAAGAATACACAAAAAGGAGGTTACTTGATTGATGAATTATTATCCTTATCCACATATGTATGATCTTGGGTTAATAAAATCTCTAGAGTTAATTCGCGAGGCAGTCGCCGATGAAGCAAAAGACAGAAAATTTTACGAATACTTAATAAATGAAGCCCCAAACTCCAAAGAAAAAAAAATCATCACCTCTATAAGAGATGATGAAATTAAACATTTCCGTTTATTTAAAAAAATTTATTATGAGATCACTGGTTGCTATCCTAAACCACTCCCAGAAAAAGAGGAGTATAAAAAAACTAAAAATTATCTTGACGGGATTGAACAAGCTCTTTTTGGCGAATTAGGTGCTGTAGAGAAATATAGACAAATTTACTTTGGTCTAAAAACATTAAAACATAGAGACATACTTTTTGAAATCATCACAGATGAATTAAAACATGCAAGCAAATTCAATTATCTTTTCACCAAAAACGTATAGGCTATTACATAGTCACTATGTTTTTGCTTCAACTTACAGCATACAATACAACTTCCGAAATTTGAAAAGAAGATTTTCGTCCACTCGTTAAATGCAAAATCTCGTTTAATGGCATATATAGAAAAAAAGCGACGCCTAAGTCAGATCGACAGATAATAATTAACTAACAACAGAAAATTTTAGCACTTAACTAAACTTTCTTTAAAATGTATAGCTACGCAGAGCTGACTTTTTTAAGGAGCTTTTTTTCTATATATGCCATTAAACGAGACTTTCCACTAACCTACGAAAATTATGTTTTACTTATGAACAATCTCATAAATCAATCGAGAATTTTCTAGTTTTTCTGTTCCTATAGTAAATGATTCTTTCAATAATTGAATAGCCTCTTCAAGAGAATGCTCATTATTCACATGTAGTTGTGCCAAGGTTTCGCCTTTTTCTACATAATCGCTAACCTTCTTTTTCAATACTACTCCAACGGCATGATCGATTTCAGATGCTTTTGTTTCACGTCCAGCACCAAGTAACATTGCACTACAACCTACGTCAATAGCTACAATCCGTTGAACATAACCAGAGGATTCAGCTTTCAGCTCTACAATGCGACTGGCTTTAGGTAATCTATCTGGATGGTCAATCATATCAATATTTCCACCCTGAACAGCAATAAATTCTTTTAATTTTTCTAAAGCTTTCCCACTCCGAATGGAATCTTCTAATTTTTCTCTTGCCTCTTCAGGAGTTGTACATACTTTCGCAATAATTAACATATAAGAACCTAGTGTCATGCATAACTCGTATAAGTCTCTTGGCCCATTTCCCTTGAGGGTATCAATAGCTTCTTTTACTTCTAAAGCATTTCCTACAGCAAACCCTAATGGTTGATCCATATCTGTCAATACTGCCACGGTCTCACGATTTAAATGTTTCCCTAAATCTACCATCTCCTGGGCCAGCGTCTTTGCATCCTCATAAGTCTTCATAAAAGCTCCGGAACCGATTTTCACATCTAAAACAATGCCATCAGTACCCACTGCAAGCTTTTTACTCATAATACTACTTGCAATTAAAGGAATACTATCCACAGTCCCAGTCACATCTCGAAGCCCATAAAGTGCCTTATCAGCGGGTACCAAATTTCCGGTCTGACTAACAACAGCAACTCCTATATCATTTACATTACGAATAAACTCTTCTGTACTCAAAGAAATTCTAAAACCTTCAATAGATTCTAATTTATCAAGAGTACCACCAGTATGCCCCAGCCCACGCCCAGACATCTTAGCAACTGGCGCCCCACAAGAAGCAACTAGAGGAGCCAACACCAGAGTTGTCGTATCACCGACTCCTCCAGTGCTGTGCTTATCAACCTTAATCCCTTTTATACTACTTAAATCAATTTGATCTCCCGAATGAATCATACCCATTGTTAAATCAGCAGTCTCTCTACTAGTCATTCCATTAAAGTAAATAGCCATAGCTAAAGCGGACATTTGATACTCAGGAATTTCCTGAGTAGAGTATCCATTAACAATAAATTGAATCTCTTCGGTTGTTAGCTCTTTTCCATCTCTTTTCTTTAAAATTATATCTACTGCTCTCATAGAACTAAACCCCCTTTACAATCCCGCGCACCAAACTTATAAATAAAGGTTTCACCTTTTCTGCAGTTTCCATTACTTCACTATGAACAAGCGGTTGAGGTAATACACCAGCAGCCATATTCGTAATGCAAGAGATTCCCAACACTCGAATTCCCATATGATTGGCTACTATTACTTCTGGTGCAGTAGACATACCAACAGCATCTGCTCCTAATACACGAAAAGCTTTAATCTCAGCAGGTGTCTCATAACTTGGACCAGTTACAGCAACATATACCCCTTCTTGAGTTTTAATTTCTAACTTTTTAGCAACTTCTTTTCCCAAATTAATCAATTCTGGATTATATGCGTAGCTCATATCAGGAAAACGTGGTCCAAATTCTTCAAAGTTTTTACCCATCAAAGGATTTTTACCCATAAGATTTATATGATCCTGAATGAACATTAAATCTCCTGCTTGAAAATTTTCATTAACGCCACCAGCAGCATTAGTAACAATTAAATTTTCAATTCCTAACATTTTCAAAACTCGAACCGGATGGGTAACTTCAGCCATTGAATATCCTTCATAGAAATGAAAGCGTCCCTGCATAATCACAACTCGTTTGCCTTCCAACATTCCAAAAACCAAATTTCCAGCATGACCTTCTACTGTAGAAATAGGAAAATTAGGTATTTTTTCATAAGGAATTACCGTAGGATTTTCTACTTCTTGAGCTAAGACACCTAACCCCGAACCAAGAATCATACCAATTTCAGGTTCAAAAGGGATCTGTTCTTTAAGATAATTCACACTCTCAATAATTTTTTTTAAGCTCATTATTTATCACCTCAACTAAAGTTTTTGCCCTCATGGAGCATCATGAAAAGATTATTCTCAAAAAAGTATTTCTTTCGCAAAACTTATCCCATTTTTTGGTGATTCTACACCCAATAAATCTGTCACTGTTACACCTAGATCAGCAAAACTTTCCCTGATACCCAAATCATAACCATTTTGGATTTTCTCTCCGTAAACCAACACTGGAACAAATTCCCGAGTATGATCTGTGCCTGGATGTGTTGGGTCACAACCATGATCAGCTGTAATTATCATTACATCTGTTGATTTCATCTTACTAATAATTTCAGGAATTCGTTGATCAAATTCCATTAAAGCTTTTGCATAACCATCCACATTATTACGATGCCCATAAGTCATATCAAACTCTACCAGATTAGCAAAGATCAGACCTGGTTTTTCTTGGTTCATAAATTCCAATACTGCATCTACAGAATCCATATTCGAGACTGTATGATTCGATTGGGTTAAACCCCTTTTTGCAAAAATATCTTCTATTTTACCAACACCCATAACTTCTAAACCTGATTCTTTAACCAAATCTAGAATTGTATTTTCTGATGGTTCTAGAGAAAAATCTTCTCTCCTCAGAGTTCGTGTAAAATTACCCGGTGTACCAATAAATGGTCTTGCGATTACTCTTCCAACCGCATGAGGACCCACCAGGACCTCTCGAGCTTTCCGACACATCTCATACAATTCTTCAATAGGAATGATCTCTTCATGAGCAGCAATCTGAAAAACACTATCTGCAGAAGTATAAACTATTGGGCTTCCAGTCTTTAGATGTTCTTCACCCAGTTTCTCAATAATAGCTGTTCCAGATGCAGGAACATTTCCAATCACCTTCCGACCGATAGCCTTTTCAAAAGCATCAATCACATCTTTAGGAAATCCTTCAGGGTATATGCGTAAAGGTTCTTTTAAAACAATTCCTGCCAATTCCCAATGCCCTGTAGTAGTATCCTTACCTTGAGATCGTTCCATCATCTTCCCATATGCACCCTTACTTGGTTTTTCTATTAATCCTTTGATCGGTGCAACATTTCCTAGACCTAAATCTTCTAGATTTGGAAGGAATAATCCATTTATCTTTTCTGCAATATTTCCAAGCGTGTTGGCTCCTTCATCTCCATAATCAGCTGCATCAGGTAAAGCTCCAATACCAACACTATCCAATACAATCAAAATAACACGATTTACGATACTCAATTTAATCACCCCTCTAATGATTCATAAAATAGTTTATCATTACCTTACATGGATTATGCAAAATCATTGCTTAAACAGAAATTAAAAAAATTACATAGTAATGATTATTCCGATAACTTATAAAATTGTAAGATGTCTGACAACTATATTTATTCAGCAACCTGATACTGATTTCCTGCTTAATTTAAAAATAAAAGCTTACTCCTCATAAAAGAGTAAACCTTAATATCACTAATTATTTTTAACCTTAATTTCCTGCCAGACTTCACTCCAATTGATCACTTTTTTAACCAAATTAACCTTGTTTTTTAGTTCTTTATGTTTCACCATATATTCAGAATTGTGATCAAGTTCCATTTCTTGGTAAAGAAATGATAGTTCTTTATAAACACGAATCTGTTCCAAATGATCGTTAAAATTTTTTGCATAAAAAAGACTTTTTCCCATTAAACGCTGGGCTTCTGGGTATTGTTCTTCTTCTTTTAATAATATTCCCCAAAGAAGATAATGAAATCCTTCTTCTTGAGGCAGAATAGTTTGATCCAAATATTCTACTGCCTTTTCTAAATTTTTTGAAACTTTTTTAATATTCTTCATCTTTAAATATATCCAGGCCATTTTATTAAAAATGGCAAATAGCTCATTAGGACTACTTGCTTTCAAAAAACTATAATTCAACATCTCTTGCGCCTTCTCATAGTCACCCTGATATGTAAATAGCATAGCTAAATTATTATAAATCATCATAGCCTTTGATCTACTTATAGAAACTTTTTCATGAAAAGTAAGATACATCTCCAACGTAAGAAGTAAATAATTTAAATCTTCGCTCAACTCATACATTTTTAAATAAATTGAGCCAAGTAAAATTACGCCATCCAAGATAATATCCATATTATCTGAATTTTTTAAAATTTGCTGTAAAATTATCGAACTTCCATCCAAATCCCCAAGGTAAAACATATCAACTGCCATATTATATCTTACTTTATCAAAAAAAACTTGATCTAATCCCAATTGTTCAAAGTCAATAACTGAATTCAACACAAAATTTGTCAACTCCATAAACTTTGCCATGGAAGATTGATAATCATGCAAATGATAATAACATAATCCTAAGTAATATTTACCAAGTAAAAAAAAATTATAATCATCCTGCATACTTGCAATAGCAATCATTCCAGAGGCGTCTTCAATGGCTGCACGATAATTTTTTTCTTCCATCATTTTTATGGTATTTTGATTGAATTGAGTTAAATCAAGCTTTTGCACCGCAATCACCCCATATCATAACTTTAATCAATTATATCAGATTATGGCACAATTCGCAATTCTTTTATAGAATTGTAACCCTATTTTCGGAGGGCTAAATCTCCCATCCTCCATAAATAGGGGTAAATTGTCTTATTAGATTTGCCTATTGCGGGAGAAAAATCTTCTTCCGTAAGTTGTTATAACTAAAAGGTAATAACGTAGTTATTACATCTACTTTAAAATAGCAAAAAAGTATTTACCACAAAATTAATCAAAAATTCTAATCAAAAACAAATTCATCTAGAAAATAAATAGAAGTTGAATAGTTTTGAAATAAAGAAAGGAAAAAAATCACAAAAATTAAAAGTACATTATTATTGAAAAACAACCTA
The DNA here is from genome assembly GCA_030627905.1 of Halanaerobiales bacterium. Lineage (GTDB taxonomy): Bacteria > Bacillota > Halanaerobiia > DY22613 > DY22613 > JAGMES01. The sequence continues at coordinate 4,835 of DAOVRZ010000087.1, read as the reverse complement.
AATCGGATAAGTAACTTAAAAGCAACTAATCATATCTTAGGGATATTTTTATTAAATTTAGAATCATTTAAGAGTTTTTTTGCATCAGTGATATTTTGTTAGACTGAATGAAAAAGGTTTATTTGAGAAAGTCCTAACGTTAAATCTGGTACTTTGCACAATAAAACTATATATATAATTATAAGCATTTTTAATCAATTGTATTTCATTTCTAAAACCGTCAAGTTTAAAGAGGTTCTCCCTGCAAAAAAACATACTTCCGTGACTAAACTCTTCCAAATATAGCTACAAGATTTATTTAGGGATAAATGGTTAGTTAAAGACTACAAAAAATATTAGCAAAACTGTTGTGAACTTATTAACATTACACTAATTAGTTTGAATGACTTTCATAACACTTTTTAGAAAACTTCATTATCATATAAAACTAGAGAAGTCATCCCCCAGTCACTTCTAAATTAAGAAATTTAACTTTTCCAAAATAAAATATAGTATTTTTTTCTTTCTTACAACAATCCTTATCTCACATTTCATTCCAGGTTTTATATTATAAGCCTCTCCTTTGTTATTAAATAACTTTCTATCATTTATTGAAGATTCTATTTTATAGACCATATTTCCCTGTTCCATTATAGCATCACTAGATATTTTCATTATCTCTCCCTCCAGAGTTCCATACTCTTTATAGGATAAAGCCAAAAAATTATATTTTACTTTCTGCCCAACCTCCAACTGACTTATATCTTTGTTCTGAACAGTCATTTCCACTTTGAAATTATTACCATTTACAGGAATTATACGTAAAATTTCTTTACCTGCTAAAATATATTCGCCTTCATTAAAATCATGCATCACCTGAACAACACCGCTGATCGGTGCCTTAACAATATTAAATTCTTTCTGTATTTTAATTCCTTTTAAAGATTTATTAATTTGTTCCAACCTATTTTCCTTACTTTTTATTTCATTTTTAACATCTATTAACTTCTGTCTTTTATATTCATCTTTGCTTAATCGTGAAATAATATACTCTGTCTCTAGCTCTGACAGTTTATTTCTTGTCGTAAATGAAGGCGGTAGATTTTTTTCGTCAAAATACCTTTTCTTAGCCTGGTTATATAAAAGGGTTAAGTGTTCATACTTATATTTAAAAACCAAATAATGATTATAGTAATCCTGCTCTTTTTCTCCTAATAAATTCTCTTCCTTATAAATACTCTCCTCTAATTCTTTTAACGTCACTAAATCTTTTTCAACTTTTATCTTTTCTTTAGACAAACTTTCTTCTTCTAAATTTATTAAAGTAGAATCCGTTTTATATAATATATCACTTTTTTTTACTAATTTCCCTTCATAATAGTGTATTTCGTTTAGTTTTCCTCCATTTATATTCCTTAAAACACTTATTTTTTCTGCTGGTCGGAGAATTCCGAGAGCCTTTATAGTTATATCAAGCTCTCCGAACCACATCCAAGTAAACAGACCTATTATTAAAATTAGAATAAAATAGATAATAATAACTATAAAATTGGGCTCTTTTGCTTCCAACATCTCTTTACTATCTGATAGATCTTTAAGATTAATAATTTTTTGTGTCATATTATCATTTCTCCTATACTATTATCACCATTTTGTCCCATCCACAAATCATAATAGAAACCTTTTCTTTTAATTAATTCATAATGAGTGCCAACTTCAATTATCTTTCCTTTACTAAGTACTACAATCCTATCACAATTTTTGATTGTACTTAAACGGTGAGCAATAATAATAGTTGTCGTTTGCTGGCTTAATTCGTCAATAATATTATGTATAGCTCGTTCTGTAGTGCTATCAAGATTACTAGTTGCTTCATCTAAAATTAAAAGATCTGGATTCCTTAAGATCACTCTGGCAATAGCTATTCGCTGTTTCTGCCCTCCTGATAAGTTAGAACCGTGTTCTTCTATTAGTGTATTATACCGTAATGGTAATTCATTAATAAACTCATGAATTTGAGCTTTCTGGGCTGCTTCAATCACTTTTTTTGTCTCAACATTTTCTAAGCCAAAAGTTATATTTTCCATTACTGTTCCATTAAACAAAAAAACATCTTGAGGAACATATCCAACGTTACTCCTTAAACTATTGATTATAATATCTTCGATATTATAATCATCTATTAAAATTTTACCTTCATTCGGCAAATAAAATTTTAATATCAATTTTACAAGTGTTGTTTTTCCAGAACCACTTTCTCCTACTAATGCAATCCTTTCTCCTGGCTCTATTTTTAAATTAATATCTTCTAGAACAGATTTTCTCGTTCCATACGCAAATGTTACTCCTTTAAATTCAATCTTACCCTTTAAGTTATCAAATTCTATTTTATTAAGTTCACCTTTTGTTTCTTTCTCTAAATCTAAAATCTCCCCTAAGCGATCACCTGCAACAAAAGCTTCTTGTAACATAGGTTGTAAGTTAATTAAATTTTGTAGTGGTCCAAGGAATTGACCTAATAAAGCATTAAAAGCCATCAATTGACCAATACTAATGTTACCATTAATAACTTCAGTAGCACCTACCCATAACAATCCCATTGTTGTCAAGGTTCCTAAAATTCCCTGACTGGAATTCTGTATATTATTCATTAAACTTGCTTTGAAAATAGCTTTCGTCCTTTTTATAAACCGCTGTTCAGTTTCAATTTTGGCATCTTCTTCGGCATTAAATGCTTTAATTGTTAAAATTCCAGAAAGAGACTCTACCAAATATGAATTTAAATCAGCTGCTTTCTCCATTATTTCTCTATGTATTTTCTTAAAATATTTGCTAAATCCCCAGACGATCGCAACATAGAAAGGGATATAAGCCAGTGTAATCATAAACAGAGTAGAGTTTTGGATATAAAGTACAATTCCTATAAATATGATTGATAGCGTATCAAGCATCACTGAAAAAGTAGCTCCTGAAATAGCAGATCTAATTTTAGAAGCATCTCCTAAACGAGAGACGATTTCCCCTACCCTACGGGAATCAAAAAAGGACATGGGTAGGTTAACTATATGCCTATAGTAGTTTAAAACCAACGAAATGTCTATCTTCTGACTTAAATAAAGAAGTAAATGTCTTCTAAAAGCTCCTAACAAAATATTAAATATTCTCAAACCCAATATACCAATAGTAATAATATGTAATGTATTCGTTGAATTATTTGTTAAAATATCATCAATTAAAATTTTGAAGTAAAATGCCCCTACTATTCCCAATAGAGTATATATTACCGAAGAAAGAAAAATCTCGAAAACTAATTTTTTACGACTTAATATTAAATACATAAATCTCGTAAAAAAGCTGGTCGTTTCATCTCCTTTTTTGAACTCATCAGTCAGAGTAATTAAAATCAAAACACCAGTCCAGTATTCATGAAAATCCTCTGGTTTATAACTAACAAAACCTTCAGCAGGGTCAGCGATAAATATTTCGTCTTTTGTTACCTCATAAATTACAACATAGTGAAAAATACCATTTTTATTAAGATGGGCAATTAAAGGAAACTTTAACTCATCTGTCAACTCATCCCTTTCTGCCCGCACACCTTTGGCTTCAAAACCAATTTTTTCTGCTGCTCGAATCATCCCAAGCGCATTCGTTCCTTTTGTATCTGTTCCAGCAATTTCACGAATTTGGCTAATTGGCTTCTTCAAACCATAGTATTTTGCGATGGCAACCAAACAGGCTGCCCCACAATCAGTCATATCATGTTGTTTTATACAATAATAACTCTTGAAGAATCGCTTTAATCTTCTAATAAATTTACCCATTGATCCATCACCTATTTTTAATCATTTCTATTACTGTTTCTAATACCTGGTCTTGGCCTTGAACCAACTTTAAAGGATCTACTTTAACTTTAACATATGGGATCACTCCTCGTCCATCGTTATAACCAGCTGGACGTATATTTTGTACAGTTGCTACTTTTAGTGTTAAACCAGAATATGGTAGCTCAATCTCTCCTGCATTTCCAGTATGGGAAGCATATCCCCCTGTTTCTTCTCCTACTAAAATACCTGTACTAAAATCTTTAACCATCGCTGCAAAAGCTACCGCAGCCGAGTAAGTGCCTTTACCTATAAGGACATAAGTACAACCATCAAATTTATATTGATTTTCATGGGGCTTTTTTAATTGGGATTGTTCAATCAAAATTCTCGTGTCACCTAACTTAGCTATTTTACTTAACTTTAAAAATTCTCCATGCTCCAAAACATATTCTGACAATTTAAGTCTTGTTTCTTTTGCTTCGCTATAGGGTTTATCTGTTATAAACCCATAAAGGTAGCTAACTAAGGCAGTTGTACCCCCACCATTATTTCTTATATCAATAATTAAATTTTCACATTTTTTGATATTTATTTCTTTAAAAGAATTTTCCATAAAAATTTTAAATTTCTTTCCATTCTCACTAGAAAACCCATTGACCTTTAATAAAGCTACATTCTCATCAGGATAAGATAAACAATAATCTCTCTCCTTTTTCTCTGGAGCTTGCTCCTCGTTAATTCCCTTTATGATCATTAATTTTTCTTCTCCAGATCCCATTCTAAATTCAGTTAAATAAAAATTCTGTTTACCATAATTAGCCCATAGCCACATTGAAAAGTCATCTTCAATTCTTGCTATTCTATCGCTTTCCAAATCACAACTAATTCTTTTGTAACTATTCAGTCGCTAACTAAAAAGTAAAGCTTTTGACTGGTTAGTTACTGCCGCCTTTATTGCAGTAAAAGCATCGATTTTATGTTTATTAGCAGTTCCGATATAAGACATAATTGTTGCGAATGTATCAGCGC
>DAOVRZ010000062.1:0-33048 GCA_030627905.1 Halanaerobiales bacterium | reverse complement strand
TGGATTCTGGAAGAGAACGGTATTAGATTTGTGCGATATGCTGATGACTTTCTTATTTTTGCGAGAAGTAAAGAAGACATAAGAAAAGCTGCTCAAATAGTGAAAGAAAAATTAGATGAGCTAGGATTAGAGTTATCTAAAGAGAAAACGAAAGTTGTAAATTTTGAAGATGACGACTTCGATTTTCTTGGATACACATTTGAACACTGGCGGAAAAGGAAACGAGATGGTAAACCATATTTTATTGTTAAACCTAGAGAAGCTACCTGGAAAGATTTTAGGCAGAAAATTAAAGAGAAAACTAAGAAAACATAGACTTTAAATATTAAGGCCTGGCTGGAAAGAGTAAACCCCATAATTAGAGGTAAAGTGAATTACTTTCTAAATTTATTCAAAGCTATCAATATGAATAAAGGTTATGGACAGGAGAGCCATTGTTATATAAAGGCTTTTAACAATGAACTTTTGTCTATTGATGGCTATATAAGACGTAGACTAAGGGTAGCAATGATACATGATCATCCTACACAAAGAAAAGGATGGGCTATGTCTACTAAATGGAATAATGAGTACTTTGCTCGAGTGGGGCTTATTCCTGCTTTCTGGTTATACTACAATTATCAAACTGGTGCTTCGATTGAGGACTATATAAAGTATATGAAAGACAAACAAAAGAAGAAGCATAAAAGGAGAATACAGAGAACAATTTGAGAATTGATCTATTTAGGACTTTAGCTCTATTTTCAAATTTATAGAGTGTAATTACATATTTAGGAAGGCGATTACTCAATTTTGTTGAATAAATTAAGTAGTAGATTTAATCTAAATTATTAATCTAATTATCAATCTAATTAAAAAAGGGGGTTTTTCTATGCGTAAAAATTTAGTTTTTGTTTGTTTAATCGTTTTGATAGGAGTATTAGTGGCAGGGTGTTCTTTGAACGGGATAATAGCACAAACAGATGTAGAATTAATAAGAGAATTAGCTAATAGTTTTCTAGATGATGCTACAGATATTTTAGAAAGTGAATCAGGTGACGAGTTTAATGATGTTGAAACATTATCTGTGATTCTTGCAAATGAGAATTATGCCTATAAAGCAAAATTTACACGCAAAAAAATGGAAAAAATCATAAATAACATTGAGGTAGATGAAGAATTGGGTATAGGAACAGCGGAAATTGCTGTTACAATTCCTGGTCAGGTTGAATTATTTGATGAAAACTCAGAATCACAAGGTTTCAAAGATGCAACTTTGAGTGGTATCAGTATTTTTGAATTTGAAAAGAGTAATGATAGATGGAGAATTACTAAAAGAACAATGGATTTATCTACTCAGGACACAAATTTAGAAATTGAAGATCCAATATTAAAGCCACAACCGGTTGCTCCTGGTGGTGATTTAACAATTAGTGTAAATATAACTGGTGAAGATCCTCAAAATATAAGAGCTTTAGTACGCAACCGTGTAGGTACAAATAGAAAAAGACTCTACCCAACTAGTGAAGGAGATTTTACTACAATAATGCCACTTGCAATTAACTCAAATGCTGAAATAGGTACGCATATTGGTATTATTAAGGCTGTAGTTTGGGGTAGTGTAAGAGATTTGACAACAGATGAAGATGGCAATTTTACTGTTTCGGTTCAAATGTCTATTAGAAACTTTTTTGTTGAAGTAGGAAACGAAGAATAAGAATTTTAAATACAAAAATAGCCCCACGTTGACCAGGGGCTATTTTTTGTGTTATAAATTAATTCTTTTTGTCATCTTCAGAGAGATCATCAATAATTTCTGCTTCTTCCATCAGCGCTTTTGCATCTTCTAAATGTACTTTAAGAACCATAATATCAACATCGCCGAGCATTCCTACAGTAAATGGATGAACAGAATGAGATGCATCTGATCGGAGAAAAACAGGAATATCATTTGTTTCCAAAAGGCTTTTATAAATATCTGCAGTAATTTGATCTGTAATCGTTAAAACAACCCAATTCATTTCAGACATTTTTTGAACTCTCCTTAATAAATTTTTTTATCATATCAACACCCAATTGATACCCTTGATTTAATATCTCGGGTCGTGTTACTACTGGCTCTTTGTCAATATTGTCAACAAAGAGGTTCTTATAATAGTGTGTGTTGATTGATTTTAAAAAGAGATCCATCACCCGAATGGAAGGTTCAAATTCTGCAGATTTTTCTGGATTTCCTGCGGTAGCTACAAAAACTCCTAAACGGTATTTTTGTCGGTTTATGATGGATTTTTGATGAACATATTTGCTGGTCCAGATAGCCTGACAGCGGTCAACCATTCCTTTTAATTGAGCGCTGATAGAATTAAAGTAAATAGGGGAAGCAACAATAACTAGATCTGTTTCATTAAAGAGGTTATATAGTGGCTGCATATCATCTTTTAGAACACAGCCTAATTGACGCTGACATCTGTCACAGGCAATACAGGGACTAATATCTAGGGTTCCCAGAAAAATTCTTTGGACTTCAACGTCCCCCTGAGTTGAAGTGATTCCTTTTAAAATGTATTCCAGAATTTTTTGACTATTCCCTTTTTGTCTGGGGCTTCCGAAAATCATTAGTACTTTTAACATAATATTTCCTCCAAGATTATCAAAAAAAGATTAGTTATTATCAACCTTAGCTAAAGTGCGTAAGAGTATAGTAATGAAGAAAATTTCCAATGGCGCAATAATTAATCTTGCTAAAACTCTGGCAGGGAAGATTGCCCAAAAACCTTTGCTATACATGATAATCAACCAAATTGTGTTAAGAGTTAGTGAAACTACTATGTTTACTAATATAACCGAAATAGCAATTTTTATCAGAGAGTGCTTGGTCTTGGTATTTTTTCTTCCTATAAAAATGATTCCAGGGATGAGACCAGTAAGACCAGCACTGATTGTAAAACCAATGAAGAATCCACCTTGTGATCTTAGCATGATTCCAATAAGATCAGCACCTATTCCAGTAATAGCTCCAGCTAAAGGTCCAAAAAGAATACCAGCTAGAATAATGGGTACGTTACCAAAACTAATTCTGATTGTGGGCCCTATCATAAAGCCAAAAAATCTTGTTAAAATAATGCTCATACTTATTAGCAACCCCATAAATATTAATGTTCTGGTTTGCCACTTCATTGATGAGTCCTCCTTCTCTTTAGTAATTAGGCATATTGTGCCACACTAAAGAGGGGGACATCACTTTAATGTGGCAGCGGACGCGGCATTGTATCGCAGACATAAATGTCTTTCGTTTAAAGGCAACATCCCATCCCTTAACACTTTACGCACAATACCTACTCTGCCTACGTAAATTTTACTATACGGAAGATGAAAAGTAAAGCCAATTTTCGATATAATTCGTCGCGCATCATTTTCTATTAATGTTCTTGATCGAGCATTGAAAATGAACAATACTATATGGGAATACTGTTAAAAATAAAGCTGTGTCCAACTATATTAAAAGTACTCTCTTTTTGGGAGAATTTTTTTTATTAGCAGGAAAGATTAGAAACTTGTCGAATATAATAATTACAAGAAAAACTGTTAATAGTTAGTTGATAGCGAATAATAGACGATTGGAGGAGTAGAAATGGAATTACCTAATTTAGTGGATACAGACTTAAAGTTTTTTAAAGTTCAAGATCGTAATTATGTTTTTGATATTCCATCTTCTACACTTTTTGAAATTTATCCTGATATAAAATCAATTTTAGAAAAATCCATACATCAGAATTCAATATCTTATTTAGAAGAGCTGGAAAAGGAATTTAATTTCTTAGATTGGGTAGAAATTATTGGAGAATTAAAGCATATGATTGATCATCGACATTTAACAATTCATTCATCAAAAATTATACCTTATGAACTTAAAGAGCAAAACTTAAACTGTATTACATTACATCTTTGTCACGATTGTAATATGCAATGTGCATATTGTTATCAAAAAGAAGAAAACTTTGATAAAGAACCTAAGTATATGTCGGAAGAAGTAGCAAAAAAAAGTATTGAATTTTTGTTTAAGAAAGCCCACGAAGATCGAATTCAATTAAATCTCTCTGGTGGTGAGCCACTTTTAAATGTAGATTTGATTGAGTTTATTATAAAAATTGGAAGGGAAAATGAAGAAAAATATGAAAAAGAGTTGGACATAGCCCTTTTTACTAATGGTACTATTCTAAATCATAGGATTTTAAAAATTTTAGCTGAAGGTCAAGTTGAATTGATCATTCATCAGGATGGACAATTAGAAGATAATAATAAGATAGACTGCTTAGAATTGCTTAAAGATAGTGGAATACAATATCAAATTAAAGGACTTATTCATCACTATAACTTACCTAATTTCCTAGATACATTGAAATTATATGAAAAAAAAGGTTATTCTTCGATTAATATGGAAATATTAGGGACTAAACCTGAAAATGAATATGCTCTAACTTCTAAAGATATAGAAGTATTAAAAGAATATATGAGTACATTTTTTGAACGGTATAAAATGGGAGATCCGTTTGTTCAACGTTTATATCATGTATCTTTAGTAATGGATTTGATTAAGAATAGGAAAAATTACGGATATGCTTGTGGAACTGGTAAAAATTATTTTTGCATCGCTCCTTCTGGTGATATTTATCCTTGTCATTTGTTAGTTAATAAAAGTGAATTTCAATTAGGAAATGTGTTAAAAGATACATTTAATCAGAAATTAAGAAAGAATTTTTATGAGCCATTGCATGTATTAAATCGAGAAGATTGTAAAAGATGTTGGGCAAGATATCTGTGTGGTGGCGGTTGTGTTGGCGAAAACTTTTTGGTTAACAATAATTTAAGCGATAGATATACTACACGTTGTGAGCTTACGAAATTTATATTGGAAAAAGCAATTGAAACATACTGCTCATCTTTAGCTGAGGAAGATAAACTTATTTTGAAGCATGAGAGGAGGAAAAAAGGTCGTGAAATATATAAAATTAGTTAATGGTATGAAAGAGGAGGACAATGGTAGTAATGAAGGAATAATCTTTAAAACTGAGCGAAATTGCATTAATTTATAAATACGTTTACGCAAAACCAGTGATAATTTAAGTTTATTAGATTTTATCACTGGTTTTTTTATTATTAAGAGGATTATTTGATCCCTTGGAGAATTTATACAATATGGGAATAAGAATCAGGGGTGAGAGAGATAATGAGTTTAGAAAATAAAAACAGTCGTTCTTCTGCGGAAGTCAATATATTTGGAGAAACTTTGCAGATTAAAGGAAAATCCAGTGTAGATTATATGAAATCTGTTGCCAGGTTTGTAGATGAAAAAATGTATGAGTTGAATCATAATTACCCAAGGATGTCTCGTAATAAGATTATAGCTCTAGGAGCAATGAATATAGCAGATGAGTTAATTAAAGCAAAAGAAGAAATTGAACTTCTTAAAAAAGGTTTGGAAAAGGTGCAAAAGGAAAAAGAAGAACTGGAATTAGCTTATGATCGTTCGCAGAAATTAATGCAACACTACCAGAGTGAATATGAAGAAATAGCTTTATTATTAGAAGAGGTGGATTGAAGTGAGAGAGATTGTATTAATTGATCTGGGGATTATTCTCTTTATAATATTTTTTACGTTTAGAGGATATCAGCAAGGATTAATTCGTCAAACTATAGCTTTAATTGGATTGATTTTGGGTTTACGTTTGGCGATGGACAATCATCAATATATTGCAACATGGTTACAGGCTCAATTTTATATTCCAAATGCAATATCAACTATTATTGGATTTGCATTGATTTTATTTATTGTGATTTTGGTTATAAATATAATTGGTTGGATTATGAGTGGCTTGGCTAAATTAATTTTTCTTTCTTTTTTTGATAGGTTAATTGGTGCTGTTCTTGGATTGGTAAAAGGAGTAATTGTCGTTTATTTGATTTTGTTGTTAATTTCAAAAGTGCCGTATCAACAGATTTCAAATCAACTAGAAAGATCGGTATTAGCAAAAGAAATGCTTGATTTAACTCCATATATTGAGGAGAATATTGAACGAATTATTCACCCATAGATAAAATTTACTCCCTATTTTTGAGGGGGTTTTTTATATTACGTAAATGATTCGTCCACAAAAAGTATTTTAGTCACACTCACATACTATATATAGTAATGAAACCGTCTACTCATTACTATATATAGTATGTGAGCCTTTGTGTGACTACTTTTTGTGGGCGAATCATAAATATAAAGAGAAAATTGATTTAACGACATTTCAGAAGGGGAAGTCCCTCTCCTCTATAGGTGGGGTGTATAAGTAATGGGTTTTGTCGAAACTTCAGTGGGGGACCACTTCTTGAAGAGGCAAAATCCCCTTCTGAAGTCGTTGAACTTAAGAAATAATAACGCAGTTATTATTTCGACTTTGATGAAGGGAAATTAAAATTTTAGGCGAAAGAAAAGAAGTAATGGAGTTCGAAAATATTGGTTCTCAATGAGGAAGTGATATAATGAAGCATTTGTCCATTGCCTGGAAATTGCGAGAAGTTGCTGATCTATTAGCCCTCCTTGGAGAGAGCCATTTTAAAATTCGTGTTTATCGTAAGGCAGCAGGTCAACTGGAAAAATTAACTGAAGATATTGAAAAAGTTTGGCATGAAGGTAGGCTAACAGAGATTGATGGAATTGGTAAATCAATTGCTGAGGTGATTGAAGATATTTTACTCACTGGAGGTTCGTTATATCTAAATGAGTTAAGTGCCAGAGTATCTGATTTGGATAATAGATCAAATCAAAAAAAGAAACAACATTTAACGACATTTCAGAAGGCGGTTTTCAGAGAGAATTCCCTCTCTTCTATAGGTGGGGGTGGAAGTATTAGAACAATTCAAAACTTTAGTGGGAGTTCAAATTTCCTTCTGAAGTCGTTAAACTTAAGAAATAATAACTACGTTATTAATTCGACTTTAAAGGATAAAAGGGGTAGAATAATTATTGATGTGGCTTTACATTTGGCACATGAAATTATTGCCAGACTTAAAATAGTTAAAGGTGTAGAACAAGTAGTGATTGGGGGGAGTTTGAGAAGATTTGATGAAAGCTTAAATGGCTTGACTCTGGTTGCAGGGACTTGTGATGTCAAAGAGTTAATTAAAATTTTTATTCGCCTTCCAATCTGTCGAGAAATATTAAAACAAGATGAAGGCTATGCAATGATATTGACTAGGGATGGGATTTCAGTTGAATTATTTGCAGTAAGACCTAAACATTTTACACAAAAGTTAGTAGTGGCTACTGGTTCTGAAAGTCATGTTCAATTGCTAAAAAAGCTTGGAAAAGAACAAGGCTGGAAATATAATAATTACCAGTGGTTTGACAAAAGAGGAGATGAATTAGTTTTTTCTTCAGAAGAAGAGTTATATCACATTTTAGGCTTAAAATATATTATTCCCGAATTACGTGATGGGGAAGAGGTAATATTATCTGCCCAAACTGAGAAGTTACCTCAATCTGTAGAATTAAAACAGATAAAGGGTGATTTAAATCTTAAAACTCGCTGGAGTGGTGGAATAAATAGTATTGAAGAGATGGTGATTAAAGCTCAAACTTTGGGTTATGAATATATTGCTATCTGCGATCATTTGAAATCTTATTCTCGTTCGAGGGATCTTAAAGGCATGGCTATCGAGATGCTTCAAGAACAACTCAAAGAGATCGATGAGTTAAATGCAAGGTTTCCAAAGATTCGTATTTTAAAAGGAATTGAAATCGAAATTTTAAAAGATGGTAGTTTAGGTTGCCCGGATGAGTTACTTGCACACCTGGATTTAGTAATTGCAGGGATCTATACAGGTTTAAATGATGCTGAGGAAGTTTTAACTCAACGTATGATAGCAGGTATGGAAAATCCTTTTGTTAATATAATTACTTATCCGACAGGGCGTTTGTTAGATCAACGTGAAAAATATTCTATAAATTTTGAGCAACTTATAGATGCTGCTGAAAACGCAGGAATAGTTTTGGAAGTAAATAGCAGACCAAATCGATTTGATCTTAGGTCTGAATATTTAAAATTGTGTAAGGCAAAGGGAGTTAAGATAGTGATTAATTCTGATGCTCAAAGCATCAAAGAGTTAGAACACATGGAGTATGAGGTTGGTTTTGCAAGACGTGGTTGGCTTGAAGAGGCTGATGTGCTAAACACATATTCTTTAGAAAGATTGCTGGGATTTTTAGAGTCGAATAGATGACATTGAAATGAATTATGTTGTATAATAAAGTGTGTTAATTAATCTGCAAGCAGCTTTTTGAATCTACGAAGTAGATTTAACAACATTTCGGAAGGGGATTTAACTTCCAACGAAAGGTAAATCTTATAAGAAAACTTACCCTCACTTATTGAGACTGGCGGACTTATGCCTTCCGAAAATGTTGTTAAAATAAAAAAAAGAGGGGGCTAATAATTATGGAACAACATACCCTCAAGGTTCTAGAATATTCAAAGATTATTGGAGAATTAAGATCATATGCTTCTTCTAAGCGTGGTAAAGATCTGGTAGATAAATTACAACCCTATAAGGATTTAGAATATATTATAGAACGGTTGAAAGAATGTAGCGAAGCCAGATTAATGCTTGATGTAGTTCCAAATATTCCATTAGGCGGGATAAGGGATTTACGTGAGATTTTATTGCGTGCAGAAAAAGGTATGGCTTTGGATGGGCATGATTTATTGGATGTGAGCAATACTTTATTTGCTGTCCGACGGTTAAAAAATTTCTTCATGGATTTGGAAGATGATATTCGGGGAAATAATCCATATCCTAGAATCTTGAAAATAGGAAAACAGATTGTAACTTTTAAACCGATTGAAATGGCGATTAATCAGGCTATTGATAATGGTGGTGAAGTGTTGGACAGTGCCAGTCTTAAACTTCGCTCAATCCGTAGTCAGATGCGAACTGTTGGTGGACGTATTAAGGAAAAATTAAATAGCATTATCAGTGGAAGTACCTATCAAAAAATGATACAGGATGCTATTGTTACCATTCGTGGTGATCGTTATGTAGTTCCAATCAAAAGTGAGTATAAGGGAAGTTTTGCTGGTATTATTCATGATCGTTCTTCTAGTGGTCAAACTCTTTTTATTGAGCCGATGGCTGTAGTTAATTTGAATAATCAGTTACGCCAATTAGCTGCTGATGAAGAAGAAGAAGTTTATCGAATTCTAAAAGAATTGACTAACAAAGTAGTTCTGGAGATTGATAGAATTAAAATAACATTAGTGTTATTGGCAGAATTAGATTTTATTTTTGCACGAGCTTTATATAGTCGAACTCTTAATGCAGTCGAACCTGTATTAAATAATATAGGTTTGATTAATTTAAAACAGGCTCGTCATCCATCATTAAAAGTTAAACCCGTACCAATTGATGTACGGCTTGGAGATGGGTTTAACACTCTTGTCATTACAGGACCGAATACTGGTGGTAAGACAGTTACTTTAAAGACAGTAGGACTTCTTACATTGATGGCTCAGTCAGGATTACATGTTCCATGTAAGTCTGGGTCTGAAATGTCTATCTTTGAAGGAATTTATGCAGATATCGGTGATGAGCAGAGTATAGAACAATCTTTGAGTACTTTCTCATCTCATATGACTCAGATAATTAAAATCCTTGAAAAGTCGAAAAAAAATGATTTAGTACTTTTTGATGAATTAGGAGCAGGTACTGATCCTGCTGAAGGTGCTTCTTTAGCAATGGCAATTTTAGATTATCTTCATCAAAAGGATATTCTAACGATTGCTACAACTCATTATTCTGAATTGAAGAGCTATGCTTATTCAGAAAATGGTGTAGAGAATGCTTCTGTAGAGTTTGACTTGGAGACTCTTACACCAACCTATAGATTGATTATGGGAATTCCAGGTAGATCAAATGCTTTAGAGATTGCTTTGCGGTTAGGTTTACCGAAAAGTATTATTGATCACGCTAGAGAAGGTATTTCTAATGAAGAGGTTGCAGTTGATAAGATGATTAAAGATATTGAAGAGAATAATATTCAAATCCAGAAGGAGAGGTTGGAAACTCGGTGGATCAAGCGAGAGATGGAAGAACTTAAAGTCGATTACGAAAAGCAAGTTAAGCAGTTAGAGGAACAGAAAAAGAAGATTTTAGCTCAAGCTTTAGAAGAGGCCAAAGAAATCGTCAATAGTACCAAAGAAGAAGCTAAAGATTTGATCAAAAAAGCGCGAAATGTGCATATGAAAAATATTGAGCAGACTAATCTAGAAATTAAACAACAATTAAAAATAACTAATGATAAGTTAGCTGAGACTCTCCAGAAGTTTGACAAATCTACAAGGAAGTCTCGAAAGGTACCAGTAAATTTAGAGCTTGGTGATAGAGTGCGTATTCTTTCTTTGAATCAGAAGGGTGATATTTTAGAAAAACTGAATGAAGAGGAGTATGTGGTTCAGGCTGGAATAATGAAAGTAACAGTGAACAAAAAGGATTTAGATAAAATTGAGGATTCAGCTGATCAAGGTAGCAAAAAAAGGTTTACTAAAATTGTTAGATCAAAGAGTAAATCTATATCATCAACTCTTGATTTGCGCGGAGCGCGATATGAGGATGCTCGTGAACGGACAGATAAATATTTAGATGATGCCTATCTTTCTGGATTAAAAGTCCTGGAAATTATCCATGGAAAAGGAACAGGCGCATTGCGTGAGGGGATTCATGATCTTTTAAAAGGTCATCATCATGTTGATGATTTTCGCTTAGGTAACGATGGTGAAGGAGGAGTGGGAGTAACGATAGTAAAACTTCGAAGTTAATAACAAGGAGGAAGAACCTGCTTATATAGCGGGTTCTTTTTTTATTGATAAGAAGATAAAACTGAAACCTTTAAGTAAAAATATACTAAAAAAACAGTAAATAATCAAAAAATATATCTGATTAAATTTTTAATAAAATATGAAGGAAAAAAATTATGAGGAAGAATACTATATTTAGATTAAGGAATTTTAAAAGGAGGAATAATTGTGGAAAAAATGTAAATTTATTGCAATTATTTGTTTAGTGTTTATTTTTATGAGCATACCCTGTAATTCAAAAGGGTTACTATTCATCGTGATATATATGGAGTCCCTCATATATATTCTCAAAGTATAGAAGGATTATATTATGGATGGGGGTATGCTACCGCTCAAGACAGGCTTTTTCAATTAGAAATGTTAAAACGTGTTTATAATGGAGAGGTTTCAGAACTTTTTGGAGAAGACTACTATTCTTTAGATTTATACTGGAAAACTGAGTATCCAACAATGGATGAATTGAAAGCATCTTTTGAAAGCTTTGATGAAAAATATAAAATAATTATACGTTCATATGCAGATGGCATAAATGCTTGGATTGACGAAGTGATGAATGATCTCGATAAAAAATTACCCTTAGAGTTTCATGAGTTTGGAATTTTGCCAGAACATTGGGATGAAATGGATGTTGCCGCTGCAATAATGGCAAATTTAGGTGTATTTATGGATCTAACCAATGAAATGATTTATACCGAACTCTATACATACCTTTTGGAAAAATTCGGTGATTGTGCTGATGATTATTTTAATGATATGGCTTGGATTGATGATTCTAGCGCCTATACTACTATTCAACGCGAGGATCAAAATGGCTCAGATTTAGCAAATGCTTCTATTAAAGATAGTCAAATTAGCATGCTGAACAAGAAAGGATTAAGTAAATTTACAAAAATTTATTCAGAGAAAGAGAAAAATATTTCCGAGCTTTTAGCTATTTTAGGCTTTGATATTCCAACAAAGATTAAAGAGGGTGCTACTGAGGCTATGAGTTATTGTGTGGTTGTTGACCCGGAAAAATCAGAAACAGGTAATCCTTGGCTGATGGCTGGCCTACAGGTGGATTGGTGGGTATCATCTTTAATTTATGAAGTAGGTTTACATGGTGCTGGATTTGATGAATTACCGTCCGTACACTCGTTACTTCAGTGATGAGTTAGGACGGTAATTCTTTACATATGTAAAGAATATATTAAACATAAAACTTTGGTATTGCTTGTATTCTTCCTGTACATATGCTATAATACGCATAGGAGGAATATTATGAATTTACATAAAGGTCGTGGCTATGTTTAGTTGCAACAGTTAGTGAAAAAAGGATATAAGTTCAGATTATACCCAAGTGAACTCGTCCAGCTAAAGCTGAACATCGGGGCTTTAGTAGGGGATTCTACCCCCACTGAAGATTAAAAACAATTCCCCCCACTTATATAAGTGGGGGGCTTAACTCAAAAGATAAAAGCCAAGAGATATTAATTCAAAAAACTTTTGGTTGTATTCGCTATGTCTATAATTACTATCTTGACAAACGTATTGAATTGTATAAGGAAGAAAGAAAAAATAGGTCTTATACAAAATGCAGTAAAGATATGACTCAACTTAAAAATAAACTCATCTGGTTAAAAGAAGTCGACAAATGTGCTCTACAAAACAGCTTAAAAAATCTAGGATCTGCTTTTCAAAATTTTTTCCGTGAAATCAAAAAAGGAAATAAAAATCAAGGATTTCCAAGGTTTAAATCCAAGAAAATCAAGTGATCTGTCTGGAAAGTTTACAGGTTAAAAACATGCTTAAAAATCATAAGTTAGCAAAAGCGATTAGTGATGTATCATGGTCAGAATTTGAACGAATACTAGACTATAAAGCTGAATGGTATGGTCGAAACATAGTCAAAATAGACACTTTTTTCCCATCCAGTCAGTTATGTAGTGAATGTACTTACAAAAACCCTGAAGTTAAAGATTTAAATATTAGGGACTGGATTTGTCCTGAATGTGGTGCAATCCATAATCGTGACTATAACGCAAGCATTAACATTTTAAAAGAAGGACTAAGATTATTAAGTACATAATTTTTTTACATACTAGGGTCGGTACGCCCCGAAGTTATGCCCGTGGAGAAAGTAGGTAACGAAATCCATGAAACGGGAATCTTGCGACTTCTAGTCGTGAGAGGTTCAAAATGTAAAGTTAGTAGTTATAGACAAATACATGATATTTGCAATCAATAGGAAAATTTCTGTTACACAAAAATTCCGCCCACACTTATGATAAAAACCATAAGTGCGGGCGGAATCACTTTCCCTAAACGGTGCGATGCTTGGCATCATCTAAAATTTGTTTTAATGTACTTTCATCAATCACTAGATTTTTCTCTTTAGCAATCGTCATAATGTTATTATCATACGTCTCTGTGTACTTATAAAACTGTTGTTCCAACCGTTTCCACATCTCATTAGCCATAAATTTTTCCTCCTTAAGATGGATTTCCTTTTTAGTATCCACCTAAAAGCAGAAGATATTCATTATTCTCTATTCGCTTTCAGTTGTAGTTGTGGTTGTGTTGAAAAAATCATCAAAATATTCGATATCTGCTTCACTTCTCTTAGTATCAAGATAAGAGGTAGCTATATTATCCTTCTTTTTTGCAAAGAGAGCATCATAAATCATATCTTTAACTTCTTCATAAGGATGAACAACTGCTTCTTTTTTATCTTCTAACTTAATAATATGCCATCCAAATTGAGATTGAACAAGATCGCTGATTTGACCAATCTCTAACGCAACTGTAGCCTGTCCAAATTCTGCAACCACAGAACCTAGATCAAAAAATCCTAAATCTCCACCATTTTCAGCGCTTGGGCAGGTGGAATTATCTTTTGCAAGCTGAGCAAAATCTTCACCATTGTTGATCTTTGCTAACATCTCTTTTGCTTTCTCTTCAGTATCAACTAAAATATGAGATGTTCTAAATTGTTCTGGTTCTGTAAAAAACTCACGATCCTTTTCATAACTCTCTCTCATTTCTTCTTCAGAAACACCTTCATCTTCAGCAAGTCTAAATGATAATTTTTCATATGTTAAATTTAATATAATATCATAACGCAATTCCTCAACAGTATAATTAACCTCTTCTAAAACCTGCTGAAAAGTATCTTCATCAGGATAGTTTGCTTTTATCTCTTCAAGTTGTTCTAAAATCTCTTCTTCAGCTATTTCCAGACCTAACTCATAAGTAACCTTTTCAAGAATAATATTCCAAACCATCTGCTCCAAAGTCTGTCTTTTCAGATTATCTAACTGTTCAGTATGTGATTCGGTTTTTAGGTCAACATTATAAGCCAAATTAAAACGATAAATCTGCTTTTCAAGATGCTCGTTATAATCATCTGTACTGATATATGTGTTATTTACCCTTGCTATTGCATTAGCTTGACTTTCATCTGCTGCTATAACCAAACTATTAATCCCTACTACGGAAACCAATAAAGCAATTAAAACTAAAATCGTCACCATATTCATTTTTTTCATGTCCGCATCTCCCCTTATATCTCATTTCCCTATTAGTAGTAATTCTATAGAAATAGTTTTAATTCCTGCCTATTATCAAAAAAACTATTTAATTGCTTTTGTCATTAATGTCGAAATAATAACTTACGTTATTATTTCTTAAGTTTAACGACTTCAGAAGGAAATTTGAACTCCTACTAAAGTTTTGAGACTACACTAATACTTCCCCCTCTATCTAAAAAGAGGAGGATTTTTCTTTGAAAACCGCCTTCTGAAATATCGTTAAAGATTTTTTAGCCTCTTTTAAGTCATTAAGCAATTCAATAGGTAATTTAACTCGACCTAACCGAACTCCCGATTTTTTCCCTGGGCCATGACAATCTGATCCTCCAGTTATAATCAAACCGTTCTCTTGAGCTATCTTAAGATAATGAATCTTATCTTCTTCAGAATGTTCAAAGTGATAAACTTCAATTCCCATCAATCCCATTTCAATTAAATGTGGAATAATCTCATCTAGATCATTCAATCCGGGGTGAGCCAATACAGGTACTCCACCTACTTTTAAGATTAATTCAACTGCAGAAAAGGGAGTAAGTTTAGTTCTAGGAACATATGCTGGACACTCTCGCCCAATTAAACTTGTAAAAATTTCTTCCCAATTATTCGCATAACCTGCTTCTAAAATCGCTTGTGCAATATGAGGTCGACCCATTGAACCCTCTCCTGCAAATTCTTTAACCCTTTCAATAGATATCAGAATACCTTGATTATTTAATTTTTCAACTATTTTTTCAACCCTATTAACCCTGGCGACTTGTAAAGTTTCTAAGATACGCTGAAATTCATCATTTGTGTGATCAAGATAATATCCTAAAACATGTATCTCACGATCTTCATAATCAGTATTTAACTCTATCCCTGGGACAACTTCTATACCTAATTTTAGCCCCATTCTTAAAGCCTCGTCTACCCCATCCATTGTATCATGATCTGTTATACCTATAGCAGTTAAACCTACTTTTTTTGCCTCTTCTACAATCTCAGCAGGGGTAAAACTCCCATCAGATGCTTTAGTGTGCAAATGCAAATCTATAGCCAATTTTTATTCCTCCCTAACTTATTCAAATAACTTTTATAGTCAATTTTATTATATGCCTCATTACAAAAATTGTCAAACTGTAAAGAAAAGTTTTTTCTAAAAAAGAAGGTTACAAATATATACTGCTCCTAAAAAACCAGCTATATCTGCTATCAGACCTATCGGAATCGCATAGCGACTATCTTTTATCCCTACAGCTCCGAAATATACCGCAACCACATAAAAAGTTGTCTCTGAACTCCCCATGATTGTAGAAGCCATTTTACCTAATAAAGAATCAGGGCCAGCCTCTTGAAAGATAGAGTTAACAAAAGCCAATGATCCACTTCCTGACAATGGTCTTAATATCACCAATGGAAATATATCCTTCGGAATTTGAAAAAAGTTTAAAATTGGCTCAACTCCTTTTGCTATTAAATCTAACGTCCCCGATGCTCTTAAAATATTAATTGTAACCATCATTGCCACAAGATAAGGGATTATCTTAACTACAGTCCAAAAACCATCCTTCGCTCCTTCCACAAAGGTATCATAAACATCCACTCCCTTAATAAATCCATAAACGGGAATGATAAATAAAATCACAGGAATCGCCCACACAGAGATGGTCTGAATAATTTGCATCATAACTTAGCCACCCCCTAATCTTTAAATCTCTTCCGACAGAACCGATCCACCATTAAGGCTGCAATAGTAGAGATCATAGTTGCAAAAAGGGTCGTACCGATTATCACGGTTGGTTCTTTTGAACCAGCAGCAACCCTTAACCCAATCATCGTTCCAGGAAGTAAGGTTATACTCGAAGTGTTGATGACCATAAATGTTAACATAGCCTTTGTAGCTCGTTCAGGAGAGGGGTTTAAAGTTTGGAGTTCTTTCATCGCCTGAATTCCTAATGGTGTAGATGCATTACCTAATCCTAAAATATTTG
The DNA here is from genome assembly GCA_030627905.1 of Halanaerobiales bacterium. Classification (GTDB taxonomy): domain Bacteria; phylum Bacillota; class Halanaerobiia; order DY22613; family DY22613; genus JAGMES01. Next base: position 16,632 of record DAOVRZ010000062.1, on the reverse strand, counting down.
CGCTAAAATTCATCATCATTGCTCCCATAGCAGGATGCTCAGGTGGAATCTCAGGAAAAATTCTTATCATCAAAGGCTTTATCAATCGGGCAATAAGGAATGTAAACCCCGACTTTTCAGCGATTTTCATGATCCCAAGCCAGAAAGCCATAGGACCAATTAATCTGAATAATATATCCACACTATCCATAGCTGACTTAAGTATACTTGCTGAAACAGCCTCCATTCGGCCATTTATAATTCCAACAATAATCCCTGATATGATCAAAAACAGCCAAATTTTATTCATCAATCAAATCACCCCCCTCCTATCCATCTTATGCCATGGTGTGAATTGGCATGCTAAAATAAGAGGATTTAGAACATATATAGTGAACTATATATAAAGTTTATTAATTATAGGAGGTTTACAATGAAAAAAATTCTACTACTCACTGCACTCATCATCGTAGCAATCACTTTAGGCGTATCTGCTGAACAAACTCCGTACTGGGATCATTTTATGAATACTGCTCAACTTGAAAACCCAATTAATCACGGTTTCTTAAGTTATTTTGTTCGCCCTATTGAATTTTCCCATGGTCATAAATTAAACAATGGTATGGAAAGCGAAATTATTTTTAGTTACGGTGTCTCTCAAAAAACTGAGTTCTCAAGTTCCCTTTCTGCAGCTAATGGTTTTACAAACCTAATAACTGAGATTAAGCACAAAATGGCTGAACAAAATGGTTCTATCTTTTCTATTTTAGGACGTGGAGAATATCTTAAATATACAAGCTATGACATTAATAGTTTTTCTGCTGGTCTAGGACTTTTATGACGATGGTAATGTAGGAATAGAGATCATAAATGGATTTAACCACAGAATTAACCCAAAAAATTCGTTCAAAGTTAAACTCACTTCCAACTTTACAAAAATAGATGACATTCAATTTACTTTAGGAGCGACCTATAAGATTCTTATTAATGAGAAAATGAATTATATTCTACTTTTAAACAAAGAATTTGACTCTTCCAATACACATTTTGAAAGTATCATAGAATATAAAGCGACAAATGATCTGAAGGTAACAGGTAGATTTATGATAAATACAGACTATACTGATAAAATTTCAGTTAAGGCTGATAAAGTGATCAATAAAAACACAACTTTTATCGGGGAATATTATAAAGAACTCAAGAATAATGGGTATAGTTCATTAAATACTGGTTTAAACTTTGAATTTTAACGACATTTCAGAAGGTAAAGTACCACTCCTTTTTAGGTGAGGGTAAAATATTTCATGATAATTTCAAAACTTCAACGAAAGTCAAAACTCCTTCTGAAGTCGTTAAAACTTAAGAAATAATAACTTGTTATTATTTCGACTTTTAATTTATTTTAAATCGTAACATAGCTGTTCGTAATTATACGAACAGCTTTTTCTTTTCCTCAAATAGCCAAATGAAATTAAATAATTTTTTTCTATAATATTACGGTAAATAGTAATAAAAGAAGGTGTTTTATTTTGAGATGTCGAATTCTTTTAAGATGTCTGACAATTTATTTGCACAACTTTTCGCTGAAAATCACCTTATTCTACTCAAAGGAGGTGTTCTATGGAAGTAAACATTAATCATAAATCCATCAAAATTTTTCAAGGAGCTAAAGTAAAAGATGTATTGAGAAAGTATTCAATGGAAGATTATAATGCAGTACATAGAGGAGAAAAAATCATCGTTACTAATCTCAGTCATCCTATTTCTTTAGAAGGTGAGTTAATTGGTGGAGAAAATCTTAAAATTGAGGAGGATAAATGATGAGAAAAAACTTTAACAAAAAGCTAAGCTTTACTTTGTTTTTCTTTTTATTAGTAAGTGTGCTACTATCAGGTTATACTTTTTCCCAAATTAATAAAACATTAGCGTTTTCTGGTATTGTGTTAAATGAATCAGATAATCCAATATCTAATCTCAAAATAACTGTTGTGGATTCAAATATAGAGGCAATAACAAATTCTAATGGAGAGTTTACTCTCTCTGATCTCTCAAATGGTAAAACATTATTTGCGTTGATCGGAAATGAAGGAACTGGACAGGTCTATATTGATGTTAAAAAGGATATGCCTTCGATTACTCTTCACTATCCAGTAATCACTGAAATAGCTATCCTACATGTCAATGATACCCACGGAGAAATTAATAATTTCCCAAAATTAACCTGGTATCTGAATCAATATAGAGAAGATTATACAAACCTTCTCTTACTCAGTGCTGGAGATATGTTTAGTGGAAACCCAGTCGTTGATCAATATGACCCAAAAGGTAAACCGATGATCGATCTGATGAATGCTGTAGGATTTGATGCTATGTGCATTGGTAATCATGATTTTGATTATGGTCAGGAGATTCTAAAAGATCGAATTGCTGATGCAGATTTCCCATTAATCTGTGCAAACTTAAATGTAACCACAGGAATATTACCACAACCAAAACCTTACATAACCTTTAAAACTGATAATGACCTAAATATTGCTATCTTAGGACTCCTTCACATTAGCAGCAGCGGAATCCCAAATACCCATCCAGATAAAATTCAGGGAATTGAGTTTACTGAAGAATTAGAAGCAGCAACAGATTATGTAGATCTAGCAACAGAAAATAATTTGGTGATCGGTTTAACACATCTTGGAATTGATAAGGATCAAGCTCTTGCTGAACAGATGAGTGAATTAGACTTAATTATTGGAGGGCATTCTCATTCTGAAATTAATACTCCTACTGAAGTAAATGGAGTTACAATTGCCCAAGCTGGAGATGATCTAAATTATTTAGGAAAAGTTATCGTAACTTTAGAAAATGGAGAAGTAAAATCAGTTACTGGTGAATTAATTGATTTGCAGATTGAAGATGGTGATACTGAAATAAATGAAAATATTCAAGCTATGGTAAATGCTTTTTATAATAATGAATCCTTAACCAGAGTAATTGGATCTGCTCTAAACCCTATTGATGGAAAAGAAGAGTTAGGATCTTTGATAACTGATTCAATAACTGAGGTACATAATCTTGATATAGCTTTCCAAAATAATGGTGGAATTCGAATCAGCTCTTTGGAAAACGATATTACCGTAAGTGATGTCTATGAATTATTGCCTTTTGGTAATGAAATTATTAAATATAATATGACAACTACTGAGATCAGATCTTTGATTACTTATGGTTGCCGCTATGACTCTATTGACCTAAGAGTTTCTGGAATCAATTATGCAGTAACTGTTACCGATGGAGAAATGGAAATAGCTTTAACAAATTATTCAGGTAACCCTATTGATGAATCTCAAACTTATACTGTAGGTGTAAATAGTTTTATAGCTAGTGGATACGAATTTGATTGTGCTGATTCTGGTATTTCTCTATATGTGACTGATGCTGAAACATTAGTTCAATATATCGAAAATGGTGCTAGTTTAGATTATGCTGGTATCGAACGAACTAGCATTAAAATTATTACTACATCTGGGAACGAACTTGCAACCACTGAAGTTGCCATCACCGCTGGTGATAGTCAATATGATGGTTCTAATACCGCTGGAAACTTGATGACTGACGCCATCAGAGATTTCACAGGTGCAGATTTCGCAACATTCCCAAGTAATTCTATAAACACAGGTGTTTCCATAGAACCTGGCTCTGTATATGAAGAAGCATTGGAAGAACTTTATAAGTATGTTACCAATAACGTTGTAGTAGCTGAGATTAAAGGTAATGATTTAAAAGATTTCGTTCAAGCAAGATCTGACCGTTATGATAATGCAGATATTCAAGTTTCTGGTATGGAATATACTATTACTGTTGATTCCACAAATGATACCGTCATTGTTGAATGCTTTGAAGAAAATGGTACACCAATTGATGATAATACAACCTATGTAGTGGCTTTCGATAGTTATAATTACGGTAAATACTATGGTCTTTCTGATAAAGTACTTAGCGAAAAAGAAACCACAGAAACACAATGGGATATACTCGTTGATTATCTTACAAACTTAACAGACCCTATCCCAGCTAGTTTAGCTGATTCTAGAATTACGATCCAATAAAAAACTGTAGCCCAGAGATTTTCTCCGGGCTTTTATGTTCCTATTAAACTTTCCGTCCAATATAAAGCATATGTCCAGCTGACCCCCATGTCACCGGATCAGTTCCAATCTCAAATAAAAGATCTGCCCATAAATCAAACTGTTCTTGTGACAACTTGTTTACTTGCAATTCATTAATAAGTACAAAAGGTTCAACACCAAAGATTCGAAGTGTTTCCAACCCAAAACTCTTCATAAATGGTTCAATTTCATTAGGATGGGCAAAATATGCAACTGTAAAACCAGAACCTTCTTTGTTTATACCATCTACTAAGTACTTCTTAAATGTCAGATAAGATTCACCAATCTCCTCTGGAAACTTTCCTAGTGAATCAATGATAGGAGCATATCTTGAGATGAAAGAAACAAAGATTTTACCACCAGGTTTTAAGACTCGTAGCGACTCAGCGATAACTTTTTTCCGATCCTCTTCATCAGTAAGATGATATAAAGGACCCATTACAAGCACAGAATCAAATGTTTCATCATCAAATCTGCTCAAATCCATAGCATTACCGTGAATAAACTCTTCAATAGAGACTTTGAACTCTTCTGCTTTTTGGCTGGCCAATTCTACATTTTTACTCGATAAATCCAAAAGTGAAACCTGATATCCTTTTTGAGCGAGATATATCGAATATCTCCCCGGGCCAGAACCATTATCAAGAATCTTTGAATTCGGAAGAATATATTCATCTAAAGCCTTTTTTGTAATCGCAAACTCTATTGGATGACGATCCATCCTATTCCACTCATGTTGAACAATTTCGTCATAATAGTTTTCAACCTTTTTCATATTTTTCAGCCTCCTTTCAACTATAACTAAAAGAGTAAAATACCAACATTAGGTATTTTACTCTTTTAGATTTTACTTATTCAACTTTCGCTTTTCAGTGAACCGCAAGTTATGTTACTTACCTTCTGAATTCAATTTTGATGCATTAACATGATCGGTTATAGTTTTTATAGCTTCATCAATATCTCGATTTATAAAGGCCTGCAATATCTTTCGATGTTCTTCAAGTGCTTCTTCCATTCTTCCGGGAACACTTAAAGATTTATATCTTGTTTTTTTCATGAAATATTGAAAATCCTTCAAAACATGCTCAATATATCTACTTTTAGTTGCACTATAAATAGCTTCATGAAACTTAGTATTTAGCTCAACAACCTTTTCGATATCTTTTTTGAATGTATAAAATTCCATTAAGTCTAAAATTTCCTTCAAAAATTCTATCTCTTTTTCTTCCATTCTTTCAACTGCCCATTTTACAGCAATACCTTCCATTACTACTCTAATAGTATATATATCATCAATATCCTGATGGGATATACCTTTAACTACTACACCTCTATTTGGGATATTATCAACTAATCCATCTAAATCCAATTGTTTTAAAGCTTCCCTAACCGGAGTACGACTAACTCCTAATTCAGCTGCAAGTTTAGTTTCAACTATCTTTTGACCATTCTTATACTTGCCGATTAATATATCATCTCTGATCTTATCAAAAATTATAGACGTCAAAGATCTACTATCTTTTTTTTCGTTTAAAATATTTTCCATAATACCCTCCAACATAGAATAACCTACTAAAACAACCTATGGATTTTTATTTTCCATCCAAGACTATTTTACAGCAATTAAATACCTCTGTCAATGCTATAACTTTTGTAATATACCCTCTATAATTGATGAAGTCATATCAGATGTAGTTGCTAACCCACCTAAATCCTTTGTAATAAATTTGCCCTCATTGATCACATCAAACAAAGAATTAATAATAAGTTTTGCTCTATCCTTTTCTCCAAGATAATCTAACATCATTGCCCCAGATAAGATACATGCTGTAGGATTAGCAACATTTTTTCCAGCGATATCAGGTGCACTGCCATGAACCGATTCAAATATAGATAATTTATCCCCTATATTGGCTCCTGGTACTACTCCCAAACCTCCAACTAATCCTGCCGACAAATCAGAAAGAAGATCTCCATAAAGATTAGGCATTACAAGCACATCATATTTTTGGGGATTCATCACAAGTTGCATACACATATTATCAACTATTACTTCTTCAAATTCTATATCAGGATAAATTGATGCTACCTTTCGTGCACAATCTAAAAACAATCCATCACTTATCTTCATAATATTGGCTTTATGGACAACTGTAACCTTTTTTCTTTCATTGTTTATGGCATATTCAAAAGCAAATTTAGCTATTCTAAGAGAAGCTTTTTCGGTTATTATCTTCAGAGATTCTGTAACTCCATCAGTTACTATGTGTTCTTTCCCACTATATAGTCCTTCTGTATTTTCCCGTACAATCACTAAATCAACATCTTTAAACGGAGTTTGAATACCAGGAATATTTTTTACTGGTCTCACATTAGCATATAAATCATATTTTTGTCGTAACGCCACATTAATACTTCTAAAACCATATCCTACAGGGGTAGTGATTGGCCCTTTTAATACAATCTTATCTTCCTCAATACTCTGATATAATTCATCAGGCACTAACTTTCCAAACTCTTCAAGAGCTTTCTCACCACAATTTACTATATGCCAATTCACTTTTATACCTGTTGCATTTATCACTTTTTTTGCAGCCTCAGTTACTTCTGGCCCTATGCCATCACCGGGAAGCAAAGTTATATTATACAATTTTATCACCTACCACTAAACTTATTTTATCTTTTGAGATAAGACTCCCACTTCTATAAGTGGGGCAATTGTTTTTAATCTTCAGTGGGGTAGAATCCCCCACTGAAGCCCCGATATTCAGCTTTAGCTGAACGAGTTCACTGCGTAATTTAAATATCCGCCTTCTATTAATATTTCAACATCTCTTTTGGAACCTTCAAAAATCACATCAAAGTATACTCCCTTTGTTTTATTGAAAACTTTTATAACATCACTATCTTCTAAACTTCTAAGAGCATTCGATATAATCAATTTATCAAACTCTTCAATTTTATCAAAATCATCTATGTTTTTAAACGTAAGAGGTAGAATTCCTGAATTAATTAAATTAGCTTTATGAATTCTTGCAAATGACTTAGCAAATACAGCTTTTACTCCGAGATAAAGAGGTACTAATGCTGCATGTTCTCTACTAGAACCCTGTCCGTAATTTTCTCCACCGATTACAAATCCCCCATTATTTTCTTTGCATTTTTCATAGAATTTTTCATCGATTGTACCAAAACAATATTTAGCTAAATGAGGTATATTTGATCGATAAGGTAATAATTTCGCATTAGAAGGCATAATATCATCAGTTGTAATATTGTCTCCTGCTTTTAACAAGATACTTCCGCTAATCTCATCTTTTAATTTATCACTGATTGGGAATGGTTTAATATTCGGCCCCATTTTCACTTCATTATCTCTTTTGTTTTCTTGAGGATAAATAAAATAATTTTCATACACAGTAAACTTCTCTGGCATCTTAATTTCTGGATATTCTCCTAAAGTTGTAGAATCTGTAATATATCCCGTTATTGCTATCACTGCCGCAGTCTCAGGACTCACCAAGTAAGCATCTGCACTTTTGGTTCCACATCTTCCTTTAAAATTTCTATTAAAGGTTCTTACAGAAACTCCATTAGTTAATGGGGCTTGGCCCATTCCTATACATGGACCACAACTTGCTTCTAATATCCTTGCTCCAGCTGCAATTAAATCTCCTAAAGCTCCATTATCTGATAACATTTTAATTATATTGCTTGAGCCAGGAGAGATACAAAGACTCACATCTTCATGAACTTTCTTACCTTTTAGAATCTTTGCTACTTTCATTAAATCTGTGTAGGATGAATTAGTGCAGCTACCAATAGCCACTTGATTTACCTTGATCTGCTCTAATGAAGAAATAGGAACAACATTATCTGGACTATGAGGTTTTGCAATCATCGGAACAATCTCTTCTAAATTAATATCTATGACCTTATCATAAATCGCATCTTCATCAGCGTATAATGATAGAAAATCTTTTTCTCTCCCTTGAGCTTTTAAAAATTCAAGGGTTATTGCATCACTTGGAAAGATAGAAGTAGTAGCTCCCAACTCTGCTCCCATATTAGTAATAGTGGCCCTATCAGTAACAGAGAGCTTGTTTACTCCTTCACCAGAGTATTCGATTATATACCCTACTCCCCCCTTAACAGTAAGATTTTTGAGAATATAAAGTATAACATCCTTTGCACTAACCCATGGCTTCAATTTGCCATGCAATTTTATATTCATAACTTTAGGTACTTTTAAATAATAATATCCTTTTGCCATAGCTACTGCTACATCTAAACCTCCAGCTCCGATACTTAACATCCCTAATCCTCCAGATGTAGGAGTATGGCTATCAGATCCAAGTAATACTCCACCTGGTTTCCCGAATCTTTCTAGATGTAACTGATGACAGATACCGTTACCTGGTTTCGAAAAGATTATTCCATATTTTTGCGCTACTGTTTTTATAAACTCATGATCATCTGCATTCTCAAATCCTGTTTGAAGCGTATTATGATCTATATATGCTACAGATAAATCTGTTTTAATATCACTTATTCCCATTGCCTCTAACTGCAAATAAACCATTGTACCTGTAGAATCCTGTGTAAGAGTTTGATTTACTTTTAAAGATATATCATTACCTGTCTCTAACTTTCCTGACATAAGATTCTTCTCTAAAATTTTATACACTAAGTTTTTTCCCATCATTATCACCTACTACGCTTTTTTTAAATCTAAATCATTTTCCATGACATACTCTTGATATAATCCCAATAGTTCTTTATCATTCAAAGCCCTCTTAAAAGAAATAGCTTCGATTCTAACTTTTTGCAATATAATCGCTGCTACAAAATCATTTATCGTTACATCATATAATTTTAATTTATTTTTAATAGCTGCTGTTCCAGAATGTTTTCCAATAACGATACTTCTACCAAGGCCAATCTCTTCAGGTGAGAATATCTCATAAGTTTTTGGATTTTTTAACGCACCATCAACATGAATTCCAGATTCATGGTGGAATATCTTATCACCTACGATAGATTTCCATGGTGACAATGGTCTTTGAGAAGCAATGGATACATATTCACACAGATCTTTAAGTTTTGTTGTATCATAATCATCACGCATTTTTACTGAATGTTTTAAAGCCATCATAACTTCTTCTAAAGATGCATTTCCTGCTCTTTCGCCAAGACCATTTACTGTTACCCCTAAAAATCTAGCCCCAGCCATAGCTCCTGCAATTGCGTTAGCAGTAGCCATACCAAAATCATTATGTGTATGCATTTCAATATCAATATCTACATTTTCCTTTATCTTTTTTATTAAATTATAAGTAGTTATAGGATCTAAATAACCTACAGTATCACAATATCTTACCCGATTAGCTCCTGCTTCTTTTGCGGTTTTAACGAATTTAAATAAAAATTCTTCATCACTTCTTGATGCATCCTCAGCATTAACTGAGACATACAGTCCATTTTGCTTTGCATATTCAACAGCCTTAACCATTCTCTCCAAAACTTCATCAGGTGTGGCTTTTAATTTATATTTCATATGAATATTGGAAGTTGGTATCGAAATCGCTACTGCATCAACTCCGCAATCAATCGATTCTTGAATATCTTTAACGACAGCTCTATTCCACCCTATAATACTAGCTTTTAAATTCATCTTGACTATCTTTTTGATCACTTCTTTTTCATCGCCACCCATAACTGGAATACCTGCTTCAATCTGATCTACTCCAATTTCATCCAGCATTTTAGCGATATATAATTTCTCTTTATTTGCAAACACAACTCCTGACGTTTGTTCTCCATCTCTTAATGTGACATCTACTAAGTTAATGTGTTTGAACATCTACTACTCCTCCTTCTCACTACGTTAGTATAATTGTATACAATTATACTATTATACTTGCATATTTGTCAAGCTTTTTTGTATTTCTATGCAAAAAAATTAATACTGTCATGCTACAGATACATTGAGATCAACCTGTAACCTGTCATGGTTGGAATCGTCCCGCCGATCCTGTTCTACCTTAATTACCATATAAATCTAAAAATGTGTGAGAGCAAATTGCTCTCACACATTTTTTACCTGATCCTACTTTAGAAGCGTCAACGATACAAAGTGATCAAGTTTTCTCTAAAAGATTATTTAACTAGTGTGTTGCCTCTAATGGGTCGATTATGTTACCATTAAAATCTGGATATGGCTGAGGTTCAAACTTTTCACCAGAAGGATACGGAAGTTCTGATACATCTTTTTGAACAAAATAAGCTAGTTTGCTTCTGTCTGTATAGAGAGGTACCCAATAATCTGGATGACCTGTTACATAAAATTCAGCAAATAACCCTTCGTTATCAAGAATATACTTATAAGCCTTATCTGGACTTTCCTGATCTGCCATTACTAAAGCATCTAGAAGAACAGCACACTTTCCAACAACCTCCCACAATATTGCTGATGGAAACGATTTTTCAAGATTTCTAATATTCTCTGCAGCCTGTTTGGTTAGATCAATATGACCCGCTCTATAAGCAAACATTCCATAATCTACAAGACGAAATACAGCCCACACAAGTTTACTATTATTCACAAGTCCTAGCTCAGTTACTACCTGAACATCTTTTTCTATTCTCAATTGTTGCCCTTCTACCTCTCTAGATAAAATTACTTGAACTGTATATCCTATAGGAAGTGGTTTTATGACGGCATCTAATTCCACTCTATTAAGCACTTTTTGTCCATTTACTGCTAGTATAATATCTCCTTTTATGATACCAGACTTATCAGCAGAACCACCTTTAATCACAGACTCAACAATAACTCCTCCTGATTCAGCATCTTCACTTTGAAATATTCCTATAATAGCACATTTCTTTTCTTTTAATAGTTCCTGATAATAAAATAACAAAATATCACCCACATATTTCAATGGGACTTCAGTAGCTAATGCTACATATATTTCTGTATATCTAATATGCTTAGATAAAGGATCTTTCGCGATTGCCTCCTTCAATTTTGAAACTCCTTCTTCATAAAACCCTATTTCTAAAAGTTTTATAGCATCTTTAGTGATGGTTTCCAACTCGCTTTCTACAACAGTCTCTTGAGCCAACACCCCTGTAGTCATAAACACCAAAAAGGACATTCCAAATAAAAATATTGCAACTGTTAAAACAAATATTCTCTTCTGCAATTTCATCATTCTCCCTCCATTCAAAAATTTATTTTCTTAACACCTTTTATGAAATTATACCTATTTATTTCTATAATAACATTTTTGAGGTCATATTGCAAACATATTCTTTGTTGTGAAGATTAAAAAAAGGATAACAAAGTAAGTCGCATTAAAGCAACATTTCTTGTCATCCTTCAATATAATGTCATAAAATTATAAATTATAAATCAGGGAAAATGCAAAACAATTATATTTTACTGCTCGCAAATCCTATACCTTCAGTATATATTTTTTTTTTATTATTCTGAATACGAAAATGAGCTATATTGATCTCCAGACTTGTCAAATGCAAAAACTCCACCATATCCTTCTGACGTTTTCGTAACATATACTAATGGATTGCCTTCATTGTTCGATAAAGATAAAAACCCATATCCATTCTCCAATGCAGCCAGACTTACTACTTTTTTCCTTGAAGAATTAAATATACTAAATCTATGATAGTCCTTCGAATCCGCTTCAAGTATGATTGCAGGAGCTTGCGTATGATCATATACACCTATAAAATTCCCTTTTGGGCTTGCACCAATAAGCACACCACCTGTATCTCTGCTTTGCTGGACAGCTACCATTCCACCGCCATTTTTCGTCGACAGAGCAACCATTGTTTCTCCTTTTTCATTCACTACAACAATTTCTCTTGCTACAATTCGATCTATCACAGTCGAAGCAGATGTCACGATCTGATCTCCTACCGAACAGAATAACGCGATTATCAGCAAAGGATATACTACTAACCTTTCATATTTATGCATACTACCATCTCCCTTTTGTTTTTTTGCAATAGATAGATATTTCGACAAAGATTAAGTTTCACCTTCTTATAAATATTTGATTTCACAAAGTAGTATTATAACACTTCCTGCCAGTTACAACATAAATAATAAAAAAACTCTTTATAAAGAGTCTTTTTATTTTAATTAATCACATTTCACTAGCTATTTTGTGGATTACGTACCATAAAAAAGTACACTCCCGACTCTCTTACTACTTTAAATCCAAGTTTTTCATACCATTCTTTTGCAAAATTATAATATTCTACATGAAGACTTAGTGAAATTTTCTTTTCCACGGATTTTTCAATTAAATCATTTAATATTTTTGATCCAATACCTTTATTTCGATATTCCTTTAAGAAAGCAATATCAATGATCCTAGTATCATCTTTTTCCCAATTTATATAAATTCGTCCAACAGGAGTGTTATCAAACAATATTATTTCAAAAGAAGCATTTTTATAATTCTGCATATATTGAGTATGCTGTAAAGTAAATTGACTTTTTAAAAATTCTTCTTTCTCTTTCTCTGGCCAATGAACAATTCCTATTTCATCAATTCTCGTTGATCTGTAAACAGTATATAGAAAATCAATATCATCACTTGAAATATTTTGGAAATTAATCATGTCTTTACTTAATTTTTTATTTTTATCAATGCTCTTATCTGTCATTGAACTTTTACCTCGCATATAATAAATTTTACACGTTTTAACGTAAAACTCAATTATCTTTAATAATTTTGAGAAGGAGTTGCCAACAGACAACTCCTTCGATTTTTAAAATTCACATTTATAACTAATCTTCGTCTACAATACTTGTAAACTGTGCATCATAAAAAACTCTGTCATCTTTCTGTCGATAAGGACTAATAAAAATATTAATAGATTCCATTTTATCATGATCAAACTTATATGAGTTATCATCAAGAACCTTATCAGCTGGGCCTTCAAAGATCAAGGTAAACCCTTCCATCCCAGGTAATACTTTTTCATCACATTTAATAAGTTTCAATTCTACAATTTCGTTTTCTTGAATTTTTATTCTATAGCTTGTATTCAAGTGTTTATTAAAAATATCTTTAGTTAACTTAATTTCCATACTTCTTTGCCTCCATATTAATTATGCTTACTGTCTACTTGGAAACAATCCAGTAGTTGCAATAATATAATTTAAAACTTGATAAGGATTCCTGATTGGAAAAGCTTGACCTGAACCATTTGGATCAACCTGAACAGTACCACCATTTAAATCAATATTAACAGTATTTTGAGCCATTTGAGTATCTTTATTGCTTGCATCTGTGTACGAATTAATTGATTTTTTTAATAAATCAGCAGTAACAGATTTCGCAGGTATTTTATCTGCAGGAGAAGAATCCGTTCCTTCTTGAGTACTTGCATCAAGCTTAAAAGTACCTGTAGCAGTACCTCCAATACTACCTCCATGAGTATGAGAAGGCATATTTCCTACACTTAAAGTTGCATACTCAATACCACTACGTTCACCCATAGATTTTGGAATTAATCCTGGACCCTGACCTTCACCTACTATTGCTCTTCCTCTTAAATCTGGTAAACCAAAATTAACCCTGCCATCTCCACCATAATAAGTTCCGAGCAATGCGTAAAGTGCTGTATTTTGTGCAATATCAATTAACTGTCCATAACACTTTGCCCAACCTACCGGTGCAAAATTAAAACCAACTGCTTTAATCTCCCCTAAAAAAGGCTCTGACATTTTACATTCCCCCTTGTATAATAAACGCAAATTCCAATTCTGCAGTTTTATTTCCTATTCTACTATGTATTTTGTATTCAAATGTTTATCAAATATATCTTTAGTTAGCTTCTTATCCATATTTCTTTGCCTCCAGATTAATTATGCCTATTGTCTGCTTGGAAATATTCCAGTAGTTGCAATAATATAATTTAGAACTAAATAAGGATTCCTAATTCCAAAAGCTTGATTTCCACCGCTAGGATCAACCTGTGCAGTAGTCCCACTTAAATCAATATTAACAGTATTTTGAGCCATTTGAGTATCTTTATTGCTTGCATCTGTGTACGAATTAATTGGTTTTTTTAATAAATCAGCAGTAACAGAGTTCGCAGGTATTTTATCCGCAGGAGATGCATCTGTTCCTCCTTGAGTACTTCCATCAATCTTAAAAGTACCTGTAGCAGTACCTGTAATACTAGCTCCATGAGTATGAGAAGGCATATTTCCAACACTTAAAGTTGCATACTCAATACCACTAAGTTCACCTATGATTTTATTAGATAATCCTGGGCCTTGACCTTCACCTACTATTGCTCTTCCTCTTAAATCTGGTAACCCAAAAGTAACCTGGCCATCTCCACCATAATAAGTTCCAAGTAATGCATAAAGTGCTGCGTTTTGTTGAATTTGAATCAATTGTCCATAACACTTCGCCCAACCTACCGGTGCAAAACTAAAACCAACTGCTTTGATTTCTCCTAAAAAAGGCTCTGACATTTTACCTTCCCCCTTAGTTTTTGTATTTTTTTAAGATTAGAGCAGAATTTAAGTTAATTCTGCTCTAATCTTGAAAACTAAATTAATAAGAGTTATAAATATCACTAACTTCACTTTCACTCAATGCCCTATCATATATTATCATATCATCAATATAACCACGCCAGCAATTCGGGCCAAAAGAGCTCCCCAGACATATACTACTACTACCAGAAACATCATCAGCTAAACCATTTATACTCCTAGTTTCACTTCCTCCATTAATATAAAGTATTAATTCATTTCCATCATAAGTTGTCAGCACATGATACCAAGTCTCGATAAATATATTTTCAATTTCTACTATAGCACTAGAAGCAAGAAATCCAGCAATCAGCTTGCTATTATCTGCATCATATATAACTACAATTTTTTCATTATCTACTAATACTATAGCACCTGCTGCACTGTTATTTATATAAATAAATGCTGATATTGAAATAGAATTTGTACTTAATGGCAACTCACTATCAGGCATTAACGCTACATCATTAACTTCTAAACTACTACTTCCTTCTTTATAAAATGTTATACTAAAGTCTGGACTTCCTAGAACTGGAGTAGCATAATAATTTCCTGTTTCATCATTATAATCATTTTCAAATCTCCATCTTGCTAAATAGTCATCTGGTACTGATGCACTAGTCAAAGTAGTAAAATCGTAATTGCTATCATTATAGCTAATTTCATTTCCTGCTAAGTCTTTGAAACCGCTTATTGTTATATCTGAATAAGCTGTTCCTTCGGCAAAATCAACATCAGAATTAATTGTAACAGTATCATTTGAAACAACTGTTGTTGAGAATGTTATGCTACAGTTTGAAGCATCAGTAAATGTTGTCAAAGTACTTCCAAAGCTTACTGTACCTTTTGTATTTGAATCAAGACTTTCATCGAATATTATCACCAGATTTGTTTCCAAATCAACATCTGTTGCTCCATCTGATGGAGTTATAGAAGTTACTACCGGTCCTGTCTTATCTATTATTACTGTTATTAAGCTACTGTTTGCAGATTGATTTTCAGCTGCATCTGTCTGCCTCGCTATTACCTCATAGGTTCCCTCTGCTGAAAGGGATACTTCACTTGAATACGTACTCCAGCTTGTTCCACTATCTAACGAGTACTCAAGAGTTGCTCCTGATTCTCCACTTACTGTAAAGCTTTGATCTGTGTTATAGCTTCCTGTTGTTATACCGCTTACTGTTGGAGCATCTAGCGCTGTCTTATCTATTATTACTGTTATTAAGCTACTATTTGCAGATTGATTTTCAGCTGCATCTGTCTGTCTCGCTATTACCTCATAGGTTCCCTCTGCTGAAAGGGATACTGTACTTGAATACGTACTCCAGCTTATTCCGTTGTCTAACGAATACTCAAAAGTTGCTCCTGATTCTCCACTTACTGTAAAGCTTTGATCTGTGTTATAGCTTCCTGTTGTTATACCGCTTACTGTTGGAGCATTTGGTACTGACTTATCCATTGTTACTGTTATTAAGCTACTGTTTGAAGACTGGTTTTCGGCTATATCTGTCTGTCTCGCTATTACCTCATAGGTACCCTCTGCTGAAAGGGATACTTCACTTGAATACGTACTCCAGCTTATTCCATTGTCTAACGAGTACTCAAGAGTTGCTCCTGATTCTCCACTTAGTGTAAAGCTTTGATCTGTGTTATAGCTTCCTGTTGTTATATTACTTACTGTTGGAGCATCTGGTACAGTCTTATCTATTGTTACTGTTATTAAACTACTGTTTGCAGATTGGTTTTCGGCTGCATCTGTCTGTCTCGCTATTACCTCATATGTACCCACTGATGAAAGGGATACTTCACTTGAATACGTACTCCAGCTTGTTCCGTTGTTTAGCGAGTACTCAAGAGTTGCTCCTGATTCTCCACTTAGTGTAAAGCTTTGATCTGTGTTAT